>JAITSG010000055.1 GCA_031288035.1 Rickettsiales bacterium
GCTCTTCCGATCTGCCGTCCAGCCCGGCCATCCACTCCATTGCCGCGGCCTCGTCCCTCACCTCCATCGGCATCGCGAACGGATGAGAGATAAGCTCCTCGGCCGGGCCGAAGCCCAAACGCTCCCACACCTCGGCCGAGACGAACGGCACGACCGGCTGGAGCACCAACAATATGCTCTTAAGCGCAATCTTCGCGGCGGCCGTCACGGAGGGCGAGGAATCCTTCTTCGCCATCTCTATAAACTTGTCGCAGAAGTCGTCCCACACGAAATGGTATATGCTTCCGGCGTATTCGTCGTACCGGTACCCGGCCATGGCCCTGTGCGCCGCGGCTATGGCCGCGTTCATGCGCGACAATATCCAATCCGCAAGCGGCGAGCCGGCGGCATATCCGTCCTTCGCCTCCTTCACCCCCTTGGCCTCCCAGAATGCGACGGCGTTCAGGAGCTTCGTCAGGAAGCGGCGCGCATTCTCCACGTCGCTCCTCCCGAACGGCAGCACGCGGTTCTGGTTCGAGCAGAAGCATATGGCGAAGCGCACGGCGTCTATGCCGTATTCGCCCACAAGGACGAGCGGGTCTATCACGTTGCCCTTGGTCTTGGACATCTTGACGCCGTTCTCGTCGGCGACGAGGCCGCGCATGACCACGTTTTCGAACGGCAGCCTGCCCGTGAAATGCTCGGCGAACATGACCATACGCGCGACCCAGAAAAAGATTATGTCGAACCCGGTTATCAGCGCCGTTCCCGGGAAGAAACGCTTGAAATCCTCCGCCCCTTCGTTCGGCCAGCCGAGAGTAGCCATGGGCCACAGGGCCGAGGAAAACCACGTGTCGAGAGTGTCCTCGTCCTGTTTCAATCCAGGCGGCGGATCAAAGCCGACGTAGGCGAGCCCGCCCTTATCGCCGTAGTACGCCGGTATGCGGTGGCCCCACCAGAGCTGGCGGCTGACGCACCAGGGCTGGATGTTCTCGAGCCACGAATACCACGTGTTCCTCCACACGTCGGGAAAGAACCTGAGCTCGCCCGATCTTGCGCGCTTGACCGCCCTGGCCGCGAGCTTCGAGACGTCGCAGTACCACTGCGCGGTCAGGCGGGGTTCCAATATCGCGTCGCCGCGCTCCGCATGAGGCACGGCATGCGTTATGGTTTCCGTCTTCGCCACGGCGTCGCCGAGGGCCTCCACAACCCTTTCGCGCGCGTCGAACCTGTCCAGCCCGACGAGCGAGTCCGTGAACGCATTCCCATCGCCGAGCTTGAGGATTCTCGCATCCTCGGAAAATATATTTATCATGGGCAGGCCGTGCCGCCTGCCGACATCGTAATCGTCGAAATCGTGCGCAGGCGTAATCTTGACCGCGCCCGTGCCCTTCGTCTTGTCCGCGTGCTCGTCCACTATAATCGGAATCTCGCGCCCGACCAGCGGAATTACGGCGCTTTCCCCCACGAGGCGCGCGTACCTTTCGTCGTCGCCCGCAACCGCTATGGCCGCGTCGCCGAGCATGGTCTCCGGCCGCGTGGTCGCAATAGTTATATATTCGTCCGAATCCTTTATCCTATAGCGTATGTGCCAAAACGTACCCGGCTCTTCCCTGTTCACGACCTCCAGGTCGGAGAGCACGGTCAGCATGACCGGATCCCAGTTGACGAGCCTCGCGTCGCGGTAGACAAGCCCGTCCTCGTACAGCCGCACGAACGCGGCAAGGACGGAATGCGAGTATTCCGGGCTCATCGTAAACCTCTCGCGCGACCAGTCGAGCGAAAAACCCAGCGCGCGGAGCTGTCCTACTATATTGTCGCGGTACTTGCCCACCCATTCCCACGCGCGCTTCAGGAATCCCTCGCGCCCCATGGCGCGTATGTCGCCGCCCTCGGCCTCTATCTGGCGCTTGACCAGCATCTGGACCGCTATGCTCGCGTGGTCGGTGCCGGGGAGCCACAGCGCGGGCTCGCCCATCATGCGGTGGTACCGTATCTCAATGTCCTGCGCCGTGAAGGTGAACGCATGGCCTATGTGCAGGCTGCCAGTCACGTTCGGCAGCGGAAGCATCACGACGTACGGCTTCTTCCCGCCCGCCGCGCAGGGAGCGAACGCGCCAGCGGCCTCCTGCCTCGCATACAGGGCGCGCGCGTAATCGTTGTTGTTTTCGTACGGCATGATGGGAAAGCATAACACCGGGCGGCGCCTTTTTCAACTGGTTTCGCAAGGCGGCGGCTGGCGGTAATTATCATAAAGGCATGCAAGCAGTCCCGGAGCTTTCGGTCTTCCCGCCAAGCCCGATATATTCGGCAAAGCCTCCGTCAAGCGAATATGCGGTGAAACCCTTCTTGTAAAGCAGGGCCGAAAACATGCGCGATTTCTGTCCGACCGGGCACACCAGCAATACTTTCTGCCCGTTCGAGAACGGAGGCGAGTATTGGACGACCTCCTCGAACATGCTGTCGACTATGTTTATAGAATTCGGGATGTGCGAGGCCTTGAACGCCGTGTTGCCGCGCAGGTCTATTACCAGCGGGTTATTCTCGGCCATCCACTGCCGCGCTCCATCGGCCGGGACGGAGGAGACGTGCTCCATATCTTCCGCGACAAGACAGGAAATCCCGAACTTCCTTTTCGCGTCGAACATCTCGGGAAGCTTTTTCTTCAGGAACGACATGTACCACTCTATCCTGTCGCACGCCACGAACACGGCTTTCACGGGCTTCTTCGGGGCTAGCTTCTTCAGGTACGCCGCCGCCGCGGCGAAAGCCCCGCCCGTGGTCGGCCCGCACAAAAGGCCGCAACGCCGGTTCAACCGCGACATGGCGAGCACGGCCTCGTCCTCGAACACCTCGACTATATCGGCGTATATCTTCCGGTCGAAAAGGCCGACCTCGAACATCTCGTCTATGTTGCGCACGCCGGGCAGGTAGTTGCCCTTGGCCGCGACTACGCCGATTGTCTTCATATCCTTCCCAACGCCGCAGAGGAATTCGGATATGCCCCGCGTCGAGCCGGTTGTGCCAAGCATCCCGAAGAAATAATCCGGCGCGCCGCCCAGGTCGGCCGCTATCTCGCGCCCCGTATCGCGATGGATTTCCGGGTTGTCCCGGCTGTAATACTGCGAGTTCTGCAGGTACTTCCCGGGATTCTGGGCTATGAGGTTTTCGATGAACGTTATCGGATCGTTCGGATCGGAAAGGTCCGGACATTCGGAAAGTCCGGGCAGCTCGTCTATCCGAGTGCCGAGCGCGAGGAGTATGTCGCGCACCTCCGGCGTCTTTATGCGGTTCGTTATCGTCTTGAACCCGACGCCGTGCATGGAAAGGATTACCTGCATCGCCTTGGCGGTGTTCCCGCTGGAGCTTTCGAGGAAGGTCTTGCCGCTTGCCTTCAGCTCGCCTATATGATTCCGGACGAGGGCGAGCGCGGTCCTGTCCTTGACAGAGCCGAACGGGTTGAACAGCTCGCATTTGGCGTACAGCCCGGCGTTTTCGACGCCGTGCACCTCCTCCGGAATCTTGAGGAGCGGCGTGTCGCCGATATAGTCAAGCACGCTCTCTAGTATCATCCGTCCCCCCGCGGCAAATAGTTTCCGTCCGTCGCCCAGCGCCACTTCCCGCCGCTTTTGTACGCCGCGGTTTTCGGCGCCGGATATTTCATCGCCGCCGCAGTGGCGTAGAAGTCCATGAAATACCCCGCCGTGTTGACGAAGGCGAGGATATCGCCCTTGCGCGGGACGCGGCCGAGGAAGAAGCGGCGCCGGCTTATCATATCCGCCTCGGCGCAAAGGCTGCCCGCTATATAGCATCCCTCGTCGTCCACGGCCGCCCCTCCCCCGTCCCCGATTACTATAGGGTCGACGAAGCCGTCCTGCTCCACAAGGTCGCCGGACTTCGCGTCGAGGCCGACAAGGTGCCCGCCGGATTCCAGGCGCCGGACGAAATTCACGCGGGCGAGGCTTATGCCGGCCTGGTCCAGGAAAGCGCGGCCAGGCTCTATGTACAGCTCTATCATGTTGTCGCACAGGAAATCCGCAACCGTGCGGCCCTCGAATTCCTCCAATTCCGCGGAAAGTATCGCGTCGAGGTATTCGGCCCCGGCAAGGTCGTTGTAATAGCTGTAGACATTCGGCGAGCCTCTGATCGCGCCGTCCGCCGCGCTCATGCCGTACTTATATCCGTTCCATGTAAGCCGGCCGCCGGAGATTATGCTTTCCTTTATCCTGGACACGGCGTCCTGCCATTCAGATTTGCTCCGGGCGTAGCTTACCTTGAAACCGCCGCCTATGTCGAGCACGCGCGGCGCGAAGCCGGCGGCGCGCAAAGGCTCGAACAAACGCAAGGCGCCGGATATGGCCGCGACCTTCTCCCTCAATTCCACGGAATCAAGGTGGAACGACACGCCGATTATATCTATGTGCCCCGCCGCGCTTTTGGCCGCGCCGATTATCTCGCCGAACATGGAGAAGCTTGTCCCGAACCTGCTCTTCCTCGCTATGCCGGGGAAGTCCGAGGCACGGAGCAACACGCGCGTTTCCGCCATGCCCACGCAGTGTTTCCTGCGAAGCGATATTATGTCGGAAAGCTCGCCCATGTTGTCCACGTTGAATATTATCCCGTGCTGTAGGCCCAGGAGTATGAAACCCTCGTTTTTCGGCCCGGTCGCCTCTATCCTTTCGCCCGGAAATCCCGCCGCAAGCGCGCTTTCCAGCTCGGCCCTAGACGCGACGTCCATGCACGCACCGCGCGCCGCCGCCTCCCTTGCCAGGGACGCCGAGCGGTTGACCTTGTGCGCGTAGAAGACTTTCCCGGATATGCCGCGTTTGGCGTAAATGCCGCGGAAAGCCGCCAGATTCCTGCCTGCCTGCGCCGGGAATACTATATTGAGCGGCGAGCCGAACCCGGATACGAGCCCGCCTACAAGCTCCGCGTCGCCAAGGAAATCCGCGGCGTATTCCCCTATGCGCGGCGCCAGCTTCAGCATCATTCAACCCTCTTCCTGCACCTGCCGCATGTCCCGGACATCTGCATATAATGTCCGCTTATCACAAACCCCGTGGCAAGCTCGGTCTTGCGCTCGAAGGCGCGCAGGTTGCATCCCGGTATCGGAACCATCCTGCGGCACGAACCGCATACTACGAAGTGCGCGTGCCCGTGCGCCCGGATGCGGTAAAGCGATCCCTTGGCCTCAAGATAGTGGCGCTCCGCAACCCCCTTGCCGACCAGCGCCTCAAGGTTGCGGTATATTGTCGATTTCGCAAGCTCCCCCCTCGCCCTCCTATAGATACAATCCACGGAAACGGGCACCTTCGCGGCGGCGAGTATGGCGAGTATCCTCCTTTTCTGCTCAGTGTTCCGCGTCTGCATGTAGAAACCACTCCATCTTTTCGCTGCATTATACTTTATCGCTAATCGTTTGCAATAAGAAAATGCCCCCAGGTATTTTATCCTTCCATTTTTCCGCGTTCGCGCGTATAATCCAACCACGAAGGAGACACAATGAAAGCCGCTTTCATCCTGACGCTGTGCTGGCTGGCCCCGCGCGAGGCCCTGGCCCACGCAGGCCACGGCCCGTTGTTCGGCCTGCATATAGGCGACGCGCTGCATGACACCTTGACGCAGATGCGGGCCGGAAACGGGGCAACATTCTGGACGGCGATGCTGTTCGCGTTCATATACGGGATCGCGCACGCGATAGGCCCCGGCCACGGCAAGCTGGTCGTGGCGTCGTATTTCGCCTCGAGGAAGGCGAAGTACGCGCGCGGCGCGATAATGGGGCTGCAGATAGCTTTCTTCCACGCCCTGTCGTCCATAGCCATCGTGGTTTCGGTGCAGGAGCTTGCCAGATTCGCGTTCGGGATGGACGACGGACTGCGCTATATAAAAATAATAGGCCATGGCGCCGTGTCTTTCGCCGGCATCGCCATGCTTGCGAACGCAACGCACGGATGCGGGTGCGGATGCGGCGCGCACAGGCGGCCGGAGACAGAAGGCGGCGCGGCAGGATGGCTGCTCGCCCTTGGCATAGGCATGATCCCGTGCCCCGGAATACTGGCGATCCTATTCTACGCCATGTCGAACCAAATGCTTTGGGCCGGGATATGCGCGGTGCTGTGCGCGGCTTTCGGAATGGCCGCCGCCCTATGCGCCATAGGGAGCGCAAGCATTTTCGCAAACAGGAAGATTGGGCGGGAAGACCCGCAAAGCGCCGGGCCTTCAAAAGCCGCCACGATCATCCGGATCACAGCATCTCTGGCCATAATGCTTTTCGGCTTCGCATCGCTTCTCGACAGCATCCTGGAGGAGTTTTAAACGGCTCGCAAAAACAGCTTGTCTATAAACTGGGCAATCTTCCCCATACTGGTGCCGCTGGCGTGAATCGGACACGCGACCTTCTCCTTACCAAGGAGACGCTCTGCCACTGAGCCACAGCGGCGGCGGAGGCATTATACGTTTTCCCGCCCGCAAGTCAAGGATTTTCGCCGCGCCTCGCTCCTCCCTTGCGCCTTTCCTGCGCGCTTTTCCCCGCACGTTTCCGCGCGCCTTCGCCCATGGCGCAAGATGGTATGCTAAATGAACCATATACCCCCCCCCCCATATTTTTCTTGACAGTCTGCGCGGCCATGGGTAGATTTTCCTCGTCTTACATCCTAACCCGAAAGGAGAACATCATGAAAAGAAGTATTTTATTCGCACTTTTGGCGATTCTTGCCGCATGCGCGAGCGGCGGCGGCGGAGGAGGAGACGGCGGAGGAGGAGATGATGGCGGCGGTTCGGG
>JAITSG010000002.1 GCA_031288035.1 Rickettsiales bacterium
ATGGCGTCTATGCTCATGCAAGCGGCGGCCCCGCGCACCATAAGCCCGACCAGATCGTCATAGCCCTCCATCTTCTTGGACTTGAACTCCTCGAGCGCGGCATGGACTACGCTTCCGAAGTCCGCGGGCGATATTTCCGGCGCTATGCCCTCCAGCCTTTCCAGCCCGAGTATATAGCTGGCGAATATTATGTACGGGTCGCGGTACCATTTTTCTACGCTCGTCGCGTACATAATATTCGGGCGCATATACGCCGGAGGACGGGGCGCCGGGCGGCCGATCGGCGCATATTCCCCCGGTTCGTCAAGGTTTTCCGCCACGCCCGCGACATAGCGCGCGTAGCCCTCGTCGAATTCAAATCCGTTGATGTCCCTTATCGTGCCCAGCTTCGCCAGCCACCGGCTTTGTATCCTTCCCACGCCGTCCACCGTCACGGACCGGGTCAGAAGAACCTTCGGATAGCACAGGAATTCCGCGAAGTCGTGCGACGCAAGGCCTATCTTGCGCTCGGGCAGCGGAAGCCCAAGCTCCGCCTTCATGGCGCGGCTGAGCCACGGATCGTCCCCATCCTGCGCCGGGAACACGCCCTCGTTCAGGCCGGCCATTATCACCAGGTCGCACGGCAGGAGCCTTGCCTCGATAGAATTGAGTATCGATGCGCCGGGCGTAACATCCGCCATGGGCCGCACGGTCTTCCTGAACATATAGTCCGACACGAACGCGCAGTACTGCCGCGCAGACGCCATGTCCAAGCCATCGGGCAGGGCGTCCAGCTCGCGTCCCAGGCCGTCCAGCACGTCTGTAGTCCCGGCCGAAAGGCCGTCTGCAGCCTCCTTCAGGTCGGCTATGGTCCGGACAAGCTCCACGTGCCGCCGGAACCATTCGGAAAGCCTTGCCTCGCCCCTTGGCAGCCTCGGCAGGCGTCCGAGCGCCGGAATATTGCATTTCGACATGACAAGGCCTATGTCGTCAAGCCCGGGCCTTCCGCGGATAGCTTCCTCGACCTGCCTGGAGACCCGGAATTCCGGCCGGATCAGCGGGCTTTTCAGCAAGGCGAGCAACTCCATCGGCGGATAGTCGTCCATGGCCGCGCGAAGGGCAAGCATGAAGAAATTCCCCGCCTGGGTCTCGGTCGCCGGACGCCCGGCCGAATCGTTTATCGACACGCCCCACCGGGCGAGCTCCGCCGCAACGGACTTGGCGAGCTTGCGATCCGGGGTGACAAGGTGGACGCGCTCTTTTCTCTCTATCGCATCCCGGATGGCGACGGCCACGGCGCGGGCCTCGTCGAACTCGGTCTTTAGCTCGAGGACGGATATGTTTCCGCCGGAAAGGTCCGGGCCCTTCCAATATGCCATAGGCGCCATTACGCTTGACGCCAGTGCGTCCGAACCGGGCGCAAGGTCGCGCACCTCCGCCCTCGAGATGCCGAACCTGTCCAGCAGGTTCCTCATTGAATACTGCGCGTGGTCGGGGCCGACGGCCGCGAAATTTGCATCGTCCATCGCGCGATCGAGCCCGGGCAGGACCACGCTTCCGCCCGCGTCCAGAACGCGCTTCATAAACCGGGCGACATAGGGTATGGAGCCGGTGGAGCCGGCGACTATCTCGCGCCCGGAAATCTCCATGCCGTCGAGCGCCGCTATGCGCCTGCGCACCGGGCTTTCCAGATGCCCGGCCGCGTAGGCGGAAGCGATCTTCAAGAATTCCAAGGACTGTTTCCAATATTCGGAGTATCCGTCCGGAACAAGGCGCTCCAAGCTCGCGAGCGGAACCTCCTCTGCCTCGGCCGTGTCTATCAGGGCGGCCAGGTCGGAAGCCATGGCATACGCCCGCGCGTAAGGCATGGCCGGGTCCTTCGCACGCACCATGGCGGCCAAGGACAGGATGCGCTCGGCCTCGCCAGAATCCGCCTCGGCCTCGTCCACCTTGCCCAGCGCCCTGATTTCCGGCAGGACAAGGACGGACTTGCCGGATGCGGCGAGCAGGGCGTCCTTGAACTCTCGCATAGACCGGCGGGTCGGAAGGAACACGACGCGCTCCTCCGGCCGTTCGTCCTTCAGCACGAACCCGGCCAGCACGTCCAAAAACCTCGCCCCGAACGGTATGTTGAATACAGGCATGGCCCGATTGTATCAGGCCAGGCCCTTGCGGTCAAGGCCGGCGGATTGCGCGGAAAAATGGTGGACACATATCCGTTTTTCGTGTATAATCATATTGAAATGTTTCGCGCTCTCAGATCGTTTTTCGCGTTCGCGGCGGCTTTGCTGCTTTGCCTGGAGGCCGCGCTCGCCGCTCCGAAGCCGAGGAAGTCCTCCGGCGGCGCAAAGGCCGGCGGCAAGCAGGCGAAGGGCGCCGGCGGAACAAAGCGCAAGAGGCGCTCCGCCGCCACCGCAACCTCCGCCGCAAAGGTGGTGGTGAAGGAAAGCGGGGAAGACGAGAACGAGCCGGAAGAGGAGCCAGAGCCGGAGCCCAAGGTAGCCAAGGCCCCGCCGCCGCCCGCGCTGGAGGAAGAGGAGGAACCGGTGGTGGCGGAAGAGGAATCCATCCGGCCGAAATCGCCGAACTACGAGGCGATGCTCGCCGACCCGTCGAAGATCCCCGACGTGCACGAAGACCCAGCCTGGGCCGGATTCAGAAAGTGCATGACAAGCTCGTGCATGGGCGGCGACGACCAGCCCGACCACGTGAACTGCTACCGCAACGTGACGTTCGAACAGGTGTTCGAGGAATGCCGCGCCATGATAGACGACCCGGAAAAGGAAGACAACTTCATGGCGTACTTCAAGGTGCCGTTTTTGAACGAGGAAAAGAAGGCATTCTGCGCGGAGCACTTCAGCGGCACGTACAACGAGATAAAGGACCAGTGCACGCTTACCATCAAGTTCGCGCGCGACAACAAGCCGCAGAAGGGATTCGGAATGGCCCCGAACCCGAACGAAAGATGCAACGATAACACGTCGAAGGTGTTTTCGTTCGGCGCCGCCGGCAAGAAAATTATGTGCAGCTATGAAACGTTCGGACTTGGCGAATGCTATAACGACAATCCGGACTTGATAAAGAACCAGATGAACGTCCTGTCCGGAACCGTGCAGATGGCCACCGGAGCACTGGCGGGAGTAGCCGGAGGCTTCGCCGCGGTCGCAAGCGCCCAGGCCGCGAGGGTGGATAGAGTCAACAAGCAAATGGAAATAGACAATAAAAACAGATCATCAGGAGGGGGTGAACCTGCTGCCGGTTCGAATACTGGTGATCCTCTTCCTGCGGATACTTCCACAAAACTTAGCAAGGGCCAGACGGCGGCGGCCGCAATCGCGGGCGGGCTCGCAAGCGGCGGCGAGCTGGTTACGACAGGCATAGGCTCCCTTGCCACCGGACTTTCCGGCATGAACGAAAAAGGCGGCCTGTATCTCGGCGGCAAATGCACGCTCCCCGACGAATCCATAGTCCGCGAGGGCAGCGTAATCAACCTGCGCTGGTAGGCGCGACAGGCGCCCGCATGAACAGCCCGCGCAAACATGCGGCCCGGCAACTATGCAATTAGCTTAGCCTCGAAAAATCGATTGCGCTCGGCGCACGGCCGGTTATAATGGCCGTGCCGCGCCCGTAGCTCAATCGGATAGAGCAACGGATTTCTAATTTGTGTTTCTATAGCTTTCTGCGACTTTATACGATTTTAGATTTCTTTACATTTTCCCTTGATTTCTGCCATTTATCTCTGTATAATACTTTACATGATAGCGACGGGATTTTATCAAAAAAGTTAGCCATAGGTTAGCCGGAGCAGCAAAAAGTTAGCCACAGGAGGTTAGCCACGGGAAAAGGAGGCCTAAATGCCAAAGAAGAAACAGGAAATCACGATAAGGAGTAGTGCCGCCGAGTATTTGACCTTTGTCGCGGCTACCGGCGACAATCGCGCAAGCGTGGAAATGCGCTATGAGGACGAGAATATATGGCTTACGCAAAAAATGCTGGCCACGCTTTACGATGTCGGCGTTCCGACCATAAACGAGCACCTAAAAAAGATTTTCGCCGACCGCGAGCTTGACGAGGATTCAGTTGTTCGGAATTTCCGAATAACTGCCGCCGACGGAAAGGAATACCTTACTAAGCACTACTCCCTGCAGGCCATAATCGCCGTGGGCTTCAAGGTCAATTCCGAGCGTGCCGTCCAGTTCCGCAAGTGGGTGAACAAAATAGCCAAAGACTATACGATTCAAGGCTGGACTATGGATAAGGAGCGCCTTATGAACGACGGCTCCATCCTTACGAAAGAATACTTCGAGCGGCAATTGGAGCAAATCCGTGAAATCCGCATGAGCGAGCGGAAATTCTACCAAAAAATCACGGACATTTACGCGACCGCGCTTGACTATGACAAAACCGCCAAGACCACCCTCGATTTTTACGCCTCTGTACAAAACAAGCTCCACTGGGCTATCCACGGACATACCGCGGCGGAGGTTATTATGAAGCGGGCGAACGCTAAAAAGGAGCATATGGGTTTGACCTCTTGGAAGGCCGCACCCGCTGGCAAAATCCAAAAATCCGACGTGTCGATTGCTAAAAATTACCTGGATAAGGATGAGCTTTCACAACTTGAACGCATAGTATCGATGTATCTGGATTATGCGGAATACCAGGCAAAACGGCAAATTCCTATGACTATGCAGGACTGGGCGGAGCGGCTGAACGCCTTTTTGCAATTCAACCGCCACGACATTTTGACGGACGCGGGCAAAATTTCCGCCGAAATTGCCAAGAGCTTTGCCGAAAGCGAGTTCGAGAAATACCGCATAACCCAAGACCGACTGTTTAGGTCAGATTTCGATTTGTTGGTAGAGGAGACGAAAAATGGCTCCGATACCGACCAGGACTAAGTTCAATTTTACGGAGGCTTCCGTCGCCGCCCTGCCGTTCGCCGAGCGCGGGAAGCGGTATATCGTTTATGATACAAGCACGAAAAACCTTATTTTGCGCGTCGGCGAGAATAGCAAAGTCTATTACTTGTTGAAAAAGGCGAATAACCGCGTGATTTATGTCCGTCTGGGCGATGTAGGCAACACCAGCCTCAAGACTGCCCGCGAGCTCCTTATCGACAATATAAAGGTCGTCGCTAACGGCAAGAACCCCAATGACGAAAAAAAGAAGTTCCGCAAGGATATGACCATAAAGGAATTTTTCGAGAAAGTATATATGCCCCAGCATTCCATGCTTTTCAAGAAGCCCTCCTCGCAAAAAGATGACAAGAACAATTTCCGGCTTTATCTCATGCCAATCCATAACAGGAAAATGCTTGATATAACCCACGCAGACATTGATCGCCTGCACAAGCAGATAGGCGCGAATAATGGGATTTACATGGCAAACCACGCGATAAGGCTTATCCGGCAGATGTATAACAAGGCAATAGGTTGGGGCTTCCCCGGCCCCAATCCGGCTACGCACATACAGTTTTTCAAGGAAACCAAGCGCGACAGGTTCCTACAGGAAGAAGAGTTGCCAAGGCTTTTTAGGGCGCTTATGGAAGAGTCAAATACCATGTTCCGTAACTTTGTCCTGCTTTCCCTATGGTTGGGGCAAAGGCGGCGCAACATGCAGGCTATCCGCTGGACGGACATAAACTTTGACAGGCAGGTTTTATACATAAAGGAAACGAAAAATGGCGATCCTCAGGTTGTCCCTATTCCGCGACAGGCTTTGGAACTTTTGCGGGAAATGGAAACTTTCAAGGCAAGCGAATGGTTGTTTCCAAGCGCTAAATCCGCCAGCGGCCATCTTGAAACTCCGGCCAAGATGTGGAAATCCCTCTTGGAGCGAGCAAACATAGAAAACCTGCGCATACACGACCTCCGGCGCACTTTTGCCAGCTACCAAGCTATAACCGGCTCCTCGCACGCCATTATAGGCAAAGCCTTAGGCGACAAATCCCCGGCGGTTATCCCAACCTACGCCCGGTTGTCCGAAAATCCCGTACGGCAAAGCATACAAACGGCGGCAGACGCTATGGAAGCGCTGGCGCTACCGAAACCAGCGGATGCGATAAAATGACAGAAAACTTCAACATACAACGAATTTTCGAGGCTATACAGGAACCATTGCCAGAAATGCTTTCTAACACAATAGAAGAATTGAATAAACGGCTGAACAACATGGCCGAGTTGTTCCTCGAATATTACCCGCTATCGCAGGATACTTCGGGAACAGCTCTGAAAAACCTCAAAGCC
>JAITSG010000063.1 GCA_031288035.1 Rickettsiales bacterium
CGTCCGCCGCCGCAAGCTTTTCCGGATGCCACTGCACGCCGAGGACGAACTCGCTCCAGGGCTCGGCCGGCTCTATCGCCTCTATGGTCCCGTCGGGCGCGAAGGCGGAAACCTTGAAACCTCCGCCGCCGACCACGGCCTCGTTGTGGAACGAGTTCACGACAAGCGCGTCCTTGCCTACGACGCGATGCAAAAGCGTGCCGGGAATGACGGCGACGTAATGCTCGGCGTCCTTCTCCCTATGGTTTATCATAGCGTCCGGAATGTTGATGCCGCTGGCTAGCTTCCCGCCCAGCGCGCCGGCCATGACCTGCTCGCCCGCGCAGACGCCGAGCGCGGGAAGGCGATTCTCCCGCGCATAATCGAGCGCCGCCATGTACGCGCCGAACCGGCCGAGGTCCGCGCCCGAGTATATGGGATCGTTCACGTACCATTCGCGCGGAGCAGGGAAATCGCCGCCCGGCAGGAGAATCGCGGCCGGCTTGAAATGCTCGAGCTGCTCCTGCGTATTACCGTAGGTCAGGAATACGGGCCGCGCGCCGTTAATGCATAGCGCGTCGACGTACGACTTCGCGATGCCGTAATCCTTTTTCGCGCCGTTGCCGTAGCGGCCTATGACCAAGGCCACGGCAGGGCCATTGCAGTCGAACGAAATCTCGGGAATACCGCCCTTCGCGTATACCTCGTCCACGTTCGACGCGGGCACGGAATAAAAATCGCCGTCGAATCCGTCGTACCTCGCCGGGCTCAGCCCTATCTTGACAAACGCCATGACTCCCGCCTTTCCCTAGTCCCCGCGGCTCCTGCCGCCTCCATTTCTCCCTCTCGTTTTCCTCTGCACGGCTTCGGCCGGCGAAGAGGCGCGTTTTTTCGCGCCGCCCTCCCAGGCCTTCTTGTCCGCTTTGTCCGCCATAGCCGCCTTTTCCCTCCGCGCTTTCCTGACCTCGGCTTCTATCCCCCGGTTGTGACTTATGATCCAGCGCTCGAGACCGGATATTTTCTCCAGCATGCCCCTTTTCTTGGCAAGCGAAAACCCGTCGCTGGAATCGTATTCGCCGGAATCGATCTCGGCGTAGGCCTCTTCCTGTGCGGCAACGTATTCGACGCACAGATCCAGCATAGTCAAATACACGGCCACCGGACAGTCCATACTGCGGCCCGCGGCCACGAGGCCGCACAGGGCATCGCCGCATTTGTCGCAGCTCTTGAACCTCGTATTCGATATCTCCTGGTACACATGGTGAATTTCGCCGTCGAGGAGCTGCGAGAACGGCACGTTCGCGACCTTCTTCCGTTTTATCGCGGCCTTAAAGCCCTCTTTTGGGCATTGACCCATATCCTTGTCCATTTTTCAAGCCTCCGGGCTTCCGGCCGGGCCGGGCCGGGCCCCATCCCGACGAACGGCGCGGCTCTTTCGCCTGTCTGTACTTCCACCCCCTCAAGTTAAACGCTTCCTGGTGGGCCCGGTGGGAATCGAACCCACACTGTTTCCAACCGGATTTTGAGTCCGGCGCGTCTGCCAGTTCCGCCACGAGCCCGCACTGCCGCCTGAAATTCGGCGCCGTCCGATAAGATACGCCGGTTCGCCCGCGAATGCAACAATTTTACACCGCGTTGGTGTAAACCTGCTGCACGTCGTCGCTGTCCTCCAGCAGCTCCACGAAGCTCTCGAGCCTCGCATAGGCCGCGTCGTCGAGGTCGACTGCAACCTTCGGCTGCCATACTATCCGGGCGCTCTCGGCCTCGCCGTATTTCTCGAGGGCCTTCATGAGTCCGCCGAAACTACCTATCCCGCACGTTATCATGTAGCTGCCGTCCGTTTCCTCCACGTCCAGCGCGCCCGCCCCGGCCGCGGCTTCGAAAATGTCGTCGAACCGGGCCGCGGACGACTTGTACACGAACAGCCCGACGTGCGCGAAATTGAACGCCACGGAGCCCGCTTCGCCAAGGCTGCCGCCGTTTTTCGAGAACAGGGCCCGTATTTCGGAGGCGGTGCGGTTCTTGTTGTCGGTCAGGCACTCGACTATGACCGACACGCCGCCGGGCGCGTAGCCCTCGTACCTGAGCTCTGCATAATCGCCCTCGCCGGAGCCGGGCAGGGCGCGCGCCATCGCCCGCTTTATGTTGTCGTTCGGCATGGATTCCTTCCTGGCAGCAAGCACCGCCAGCCGGAGCCGCGGATTCATGTCCGGGTTCGGGTCGCCCAGCTTCGCCGCCACGGTTATCTCCTTGGCCAGCTTCGTGAACAGGTTGCCGCGGCGCGCGTCCTGCGCCCCCTTCCTATGCTGTATATTGGCCCACTTGCTGTGTCCGGACATTCCATACTCCTAAAAATTCACGCGGCCGTCCTCATCGCCGTCGCTGGCTTTGGTTCGTTAAATCTTTTCTGGAAAGCATTTCGCCGCAGGCCAGCCGAGCTTCCTCATATCTTTCGCTTTCGGCCTTGTTCCCCTCCGGGCCGCCAAGGTTACAGATTATGGCGGCCAGAGCCGCAGAAACCCCACGCCCTTCTGGAGTGGCATCCATCTCGCGCCGGCCTTTTATAAGCCAATCGAAAAAGTCTTGCCCCGCGGGCCTTATGCGTGGAGGCCCGCCAGCTATCTTTGCATTTCTATTACTCCGCCGGACATAGTCTTTATAGTCCTTCTCGGAAACTTTGAAGCCTGATTTTTTCATTTGTCGCTCCTTTTCTAGCCGGACGGCGATTCTCGAACAGCCGTTAAGAAGCCGGCTTTTCGTTATTTCGCCGGAGGCTTGCCCCCCTTGTTCAACTCCTCCATCTTCTTCACTATCTCGGCGGGCTCCTTCTTGAGGAGCTTTTCTATCGCGAGGCCCAGGTCGAGGGAGTCCAGCTCCTTCGGATAGACGGTCGCGAAGACGCGGTTGTGCGCGACGTACGGCCCGTAGCGCCCCTTTTCATAGAACAGCACCGGCTTCCCGTCGGCTGGATGGAGGCCGAGCTCCCTGGCCCTCGGCCTTTCGGAGGCGGTTTCCAAAAGGGCCTCCGCCGCAGCCAGATCCACGCCGAACAGGTCCATGGACGGCGGAACGTTCTTGATGAAATCGCCGCGCTTCACATACGGCCCGAAACGCCCGGCGTGGAGCGAAACGCCCTCGCCCAGATCGCGCGGAAGCGACAAAAGGAACAGGGCCTTTTCCAGCGTGAGCCCGTCGACAGGCACGCTCCGCGGCACGGACGCGCGGACGGGGCCGCGCACGCCGCCAGACGAATTCTCGCCAAGCTGGACATAGTCGCCGTACGGGCCGCGCTTCAGGAACACGCCGACGCCGTTTTCGTCCTTTCCGAGCGAGCGGGCGTCGGACTGGGCGGGCCCGGAAGATTCGGAGTTTGCCTTCGCGGCCGCCAGGCTTTCGAGCGGCTTAGTGTATTTGCATTCGGGATAGTTGGAACACCCGATGAAGCCCCCGAACCGGCTCAGCTTTATAGACAGGGCCCCGTCCCTGCATTCGGGGCACTTGCGGTTGCCGTCCGGGAAAAAATGCCCGCCAAGCCTAGCGTCTATATACGCCGTGACGTCGGAGTTGGAAAGCTCCAGCCCCGCGTCCACGGCGTCCTTGAAACCGCGCCAGAAATCGCCCAAGACCTCGAGATACCCCACCTTTCCGTTCGATATGTCGTCGAGCCTGTCCTCCATGAACGCGGTGAAGTCGTCCTCCACGTACTTAGGAAAATAATGCTCCAGGAACTCGGACACTATGCGGCCGCGGTCGGATGGCGCGAACTTCTTCTTGTCCAGATGGACGTAGCCCCGCTCCTGTATCACCGAGAGGATGGAGGCGTAGGTGGACGGACGGCCTATGCCGAGCTCTTCCATCCTCTTGACTAAAGATGCCTCGCCGAACCTGGGCGGCGGCTGCGTGAAATGCTGCTCCGGCCTTATGTCCTGCGCCGGGACCGGCTGCCCCTTCTCCATGGACGGCAGCATCTTGTTTTCGTCGTCGCCGCCGTCCTTGTCATCTACATCCTCGCGGTACAGCCGCATGAACCCGTCGAACACCACCATGGAGCCGTTCGCGCGAAAGACGCTGCCCCGGCCGTCGTCCAAATCGACCGCAGTGGTCGCGAGCTCGGCCGGCGCCATCTGGGACGCGAGAGCGCGCTTCCATATAAGGTCGTAGAGCTTGAACTGCTGCGCGTCGAGGCGGTCCCTTATGCTCTCCGGCGTTTTTTCCGGGTGGGTCGGGCGGATGGCCTCGTGCGCCTCCTGCGCGTTCTTGCTCTTGGCTTCGTACCTGACCTCGGACTTTGGCAGATAGGCGGCGCCGAAATCGCGCGATATCATGTCGCGCATGGCCGCGGTGGCCTCGGCCGAAAGATTGACCGAGTCAGTGCGCATGTAGGTTATCAGGCCGGTGGTCTCGCTCCCCAGATCCACGCCCTCGTACAGGCGCTGGGCCAGCTGCATGGCCTGCTTCGCCGAAAAACCGAGCTTGCGCGAAGCCTCCTGCTGCAGCGTGGAGGTGGTGAACGGCGGCGCGGGCTTCCTCGCCTGCTTCTTGCTCTCTATGCTGACTATCGTGAAATCCCGGCCGATCCTCGAAAGAATCTCGCGCGCCTTGGCCTCGTTTTGAATGTCGAACTTGTCGAGCTTGGCCCCGTCGAATATCGTCAGCCTGGCGCCGAACTTCTTGCCATTGGCGGAAAACTCGCCCTCTATGGTCCAGTACTCCCGCGCCTTGAACGCCTCTATCTCCCTCTCCCGGTCGGCGATCAGGCGAAGCGCGACGCTCTGCACGCGCCCGGCGGACTTGCTTCCCGGCAGCTTGCGCCACAGGACCGGCGAAAGCCTGAACCCGACCAGATAGTCGAGCGCACGGCGCGCGAAATACGCGTCCACCAGCTTCGCGTCTATGTCGCGCGGCTCGGCCAGGGCCTTTTGTACCGCGGACTTGGTTATTTCGTGGAAAGCGACGCGGCGCGCGGGCTTGGTAAGCTCGCCCCGCTCCTTAAGTATGTCGATTATGTGCCAGGATATGGCCTCGCCTTCGCGGTCTGGATCGGTCGCGAGATAGAGCTCGTCCGCCTTCCTGAGCCTGTCGGAAATGAGCTTGACCTGGCGCTCCTTCCCCTCCATGACCTGCCATTTCATCTTGAACCCGTTGTCCACGTCCACGGATCCGTCGACGGGCGCAAGGTCGCGCACATGGCCGATAGACGGCACTACGACGAAATCCTTGCCGAGGTATTTCTCGATGGTCTTGCTCTTCGCCGGCGATTCAACTACCAACAGCTTCATGGCGCCGGGCAGTATAACACGCCTTAATTAAAAAGGAAGCGGAAAATGTCCCCGTCCTGCACGACGTAGTCCTTCCCCTCGATGCGCAAGCGCCCGTTTTCCCGCGCGCCGCGCTCGCCGCCGAAGCGCACGAAATCGCCGTACGAAACGGTTTCCGCGCGGATGAAGCCGCGCTCGAAATCCGAATGAATCTCGCCCGCGGCCCGCGGCGCGCGCGTCCCACTGACCACGGTCCACGCATGCGATTCCTTCGGCCCCGCGGTGAAGAACGTTATCAGGCCGAGGAGCGAATACGCGCTTTTTATAACCCTGGAAAGCCCGGTTTCGGAAAGCCCGAGCGCGTCCATGAACTCCTTTTTCTCCCCCTCGGACAGCACGGAAACCTCCTGCTCTATCTTCGCAGAGACGATGGTGGCGTTGCCGGCGTATTCAAGCACCCGCCGGGAATATTCGTTGCCGGAGGCCGCCTCCGCCTCGCCCACGTTGCACACGTACAGCACGGGCTTCGCAGAGAGCATCTGGAGCATCCTGAACGCCCTTTTGCGCTCCTCGTCCTTAGGAACGTAGTCCCGGGCCGGCGCGCCGCGCGAGAGAATCTCCAGCACGGCCCTTGTCACCTCCAAATCGAGCGCCGCCTCCCTGTCCCCGCCCCGCGCCTTCTTCTCGACGGCCGGAATCCGCCGCTCCAGGCTCTCCAGGTCGGCGAGCATGAGCTCCGTGTTTATTATCCCTATGTCGCGGATAGGGTCGGTTCCCTTCTCGACATGCACCACGCCCGCGTCGTCGAAGCACCGCACCACGTGGATTATCGCGTCCGTCTCGCGTATGTGGGCCAGGAATTGGTTGCCCAGGCCCTCGCCCTTGCTCGCCCCGCGGACCAATCCCGCGATGTCAACGAACGAAAGCCGGGCGGGCACGATTTCCCCGGACTTTTCCATATCCGCCAGGACGCGAAGACGCTCGTCCGGGACGGCCACCACGCCCTCGTTCGGCTCGATGGTGCAGAACGGATAGTTCGCAGCCTCGGCCGCAATCGTGCCGGTAAGCGCGTTCATAAGGGTGGATTTCCCCACGTTCGGAAGACCGACTATGCCGCAACGAAGAGCCATGACGCGCCTTGAACCCTCTGTTTTTTTGTTGCATTATATACGCCGCGCCCTATAATGCAAGAGATTCAACAAAGGAGAAAAATATGGCAGAAATGAAACAATCACGCCGCGGACGCAAGTTCTTCCGCCCCCGCCCGGCCGGCAACAGGGGGCTTATCAGCTTCTTCTTCTCGTTCTCGGGAAGCATATCCAAGGAGCTTTACATAGGATCGAGCCTCGCGATGTGCGTAATATTCGTCGTCCTTGCGGCGGTTTTCGGCACCTTGATGCCCGAGGAGGGGGCCCAGCCGACCCTCGGCACGCAGATAGCCCTGTGGGCGGCCGGATTACCGGCGTTACTGGCCGCGGAAAGCTGCATAGCGCTCGGGTACAAGCGCTCGCACGCAATGGGCATGAGCGGATTTTACTCACTGGTCGGCACGACGTACATGCAGGCGTTCTTCAAATTCTTCCGCGCGGACCGCGACAACCCCTCGGACGGCGCGTACGCCTACAAGTTCTCGAGATTCAAGGCGGTCGGCGCTATAGTGAACAAGAACTGGGCCACGCGCATAATATACCTCGCCCTCATGGCGTCGCCGGCGTTCCTAGCCTTCAAGGCGGACCCGGAATTCGCGTCCAACCTGCCCGGCCTGTACATGCTGTTCTGCGTGAACGCCCTGCAGGTGTTCTTCGCCATGACAGGCTTCGCCAAGCGCTATTACGCGCCCATAGTCAAAGTGCTGTCGTTCGCGGGGTACACCTACCTGATAATGATGCTGTCGTACGCGTTCGCACAGTACAAGTTCTATATGGCGCTCAGCCAGATCGCGCTTAGATGAAGGCCTCCGTCAACATACTGGCGCTCGCCGCCGTAATATACATCCTGAAGGCCGGAGCGGGAATATTCCTTCCGTTCGCCGTGGCGGCCTTCATATGGATGCTCATCTGGCTCCTAGACCTCCAGTTCGGAAAGATAATCGACAGGCTCGGGCTCCCCCGGTTCACGCACAAGATCGCCCGGGCCCTGTCCATAGTCGCGATATGCGCGGCCGCGTACTTCATAGCCGCGGAGCTCGCGTACAACGTGCGCAGCGCCATAGACGGCTTCTCGAAATACCAGGGCAACGCGACGGTCATAGCGCACAAGCTGTCCGCGTATTTCAACGTGAACCTCGACAAGTACGTCGACATGGGCAGGATGGCGTCGCAGGCGGACGTGCAATACCTGCTGGGCGGCCTGCTGGTCGGAACCACGACCGCCATACGCGGCATAGGAATGGTCGTCATATACCTTATCTTCATGCTCCTGGAGGAAAACAGCCTGAGGCGCAAGATACCGGTGCTGTTCAAGAACGAGCTCAAGGACAAGAAAATACATTCGATGATCGAAAAGATATTGCAGCGCGTGCGCACCTATCTGTTCATAAAAACGCTCTCAAGCGTGATCACGGCCGGGCTCGCCTACGCGGTTTTCCGCGCGGCCGGGCTGGACTACGCCGTGCTGTTCTCGATACTCGTGTTCATGCTGAACTACATCCCGACCATAGGGTCGATAGTTTCCGCCATGCCGCCGATCACAATGTCCCTGCTGCAATTCGAGGGAGCCCTGGAACCCTTCCTAATAGTGTCCCTGGGCATACTGGCCATACAGGTCCTGCTGGGCAACATAATAGAGCCGAGGATAACCGGACACAGCGTCGACATAAGCCCGCTGGTACAGATAATATCCCTGGTCCTGTGCGGATGGATGTGGGGCGCGGTGGGAATGTTCCTGTGCATGCCCATGCTTATAATCGCCGTAATAGTGCTGGAAAGCGTGCCGCGCACAAGGAAGCTGGCCGTGCTGTTGGGCAACAACGAGGACAAGAAATGAAAATCAACCTGAAACCCGTGCTCGCCGCGGCCGCCATAGCACTGGCGGCGTGCTCCGCCACCAAATGCAACGTGGACGGCGTGATGATACCCGAGGGAAATCCGCTTGTCGTGCCGCCAGACCTGAGGCCCGGGAAATAACGCCCGGAGCGCGACGACATGCCCGAGCTTCCGCCGATAATACAACAATACCTGTCTGTAAAGGCCAAGCACCCCGGCACGGTCCTCCTGTACCGCGTGGGCGACTTCTATGAATCCTACCTGGACGACGCGAAGACGGTATCGGCCGCGCTCAACATAACCCTTACGAAATACGGCCAAAACAAGGAGCGCGGCATACCCATGTGCGGCATACCGCACCACGCGTTCGATTCCTATATACCGAAACTGGTCGCCGCCGGATATTCCGTCGCGGTGTGCGACCAGCTCGAAACCCCGGAGGAAGCCAAGGAGCGCGGCGGATACAAGGCCATGATAAGGCGCGACGTGGTGCGCATAATAACGCCCGGGACGCTCACCGAGGACAACCTTATCGGATCGTCGCTCGCCAACTGGCTGGCCGCGCTGGACATATCCGGGGGCGAGGCCGGCATAGCGTTCGTAGACATATCGACCGGCGAGCTCCAGGTCAAATCGTGCCCCGTATCCGACATGGACAGCGCCGTGTCCATCATGAACCCCGCGGAAATAATAATAGCCGACGACCTGGAAATCCCGGGCTTCGTGCGCGAGCACAGGAACAAGATAAAGGTCAAGCCGAGGGGACTGTTCCGCACGGACAACATAAGGCGGTTCTTCGGCACGGACAACGTGGGCGAATTCTCGGATGCCGAAAAATCCGCGATGAACGCGGCCCTGGAATACATATCGGCGACCCAGATGGGCGCCGTGCCGAAGATAAGGCGGCCGTCGAGAATCGCGGCGAAAGACACCCTATACATGGATTCGTTCTCGGCCAGGAACCTCGAAATATTCGAAAACCTCAACGACGAGCGCGAGCTTACGCTTTTCAAGATTCTCGACAGGACCAAGACCGCCGCCGGAAGGCGCCTTTTGCGCGCGCGGCTCTCCGCGCCGCTTTTGGACCCCGGAAAGATAAACGCGCGCCTCGACGAGGTGGACAGGTTCTTCGGCGACAAGGCGCTTACGAACGACGTGCGCGACATCCTCGGCCGCGTGGGGGACATAGAGCGCATAATGTCGCGCGCAGCCCTGGGCCGCGCCGGGCCCCGGGACATATACTCCCTCGGCGCCAGCCTGACCGAAATCGCGGCGGCGCGCCAGCGCCTCGGCCTAGAATCAAAAGAACCGGAAATCGCGCGCAGGATCCGCCGCACAATCGTCGAGGATCCCCCCGTCGCGCCCAGCGAAAACTTCATACGCCCGGGCGCGAACGCGACTCTCGACGAATACCGCGCCTTGAGAAGCGAGAGCGCGCAGATAATACTCGAGCTCCAGGCCAGGTACGCGATGGACACGCAGATACTGGCGCTCAAGATAAAATACAACAACATATTCGGATATTTCATAGAGGTGCCGACCGCAAAGGCGGACGCGCTGATGCAAAACCAGGAGTTCAAGCACAAGCAGACCCTGGTCAACGCGGTCAGATTCACCACGAGCGAGCTGGCCGAGCTCGAAAAGAAAATAATGTCCGCGGACACGAAGAAGCGCGCCTTGGAGCTAGAGGCGTTTGAAAGCCTTCGCCGCGACGTCCTGGAAAACGCGGACAGAATAGCCGAGCTTTCCAAATGGACCGCGGAAACGGACGTGAGCGTGAACCTGGCCCACGTCGCGTCCGCCAACGGATATGTCCGCCCGGTCGTGGACGATACGCAGGCGTTCGAGGCCAAGGGCGGGCGCCACCCGGTCGTGGAACAGTCCATACGGCGCGCGGGCGGAACCTTCATCCCGAACGACGCGGACTTTTCCGGCGCGGGGCGCATATGGCTTTTGACCGGGCCGAACATGGCCGGGAAATCCACCTTCCTCAGGCAGAACGCGCTGCTGGTCGTGATGGCGCAGGCGGGAAGCTTCGTCCCGGCGGAATCATTCCGCCTAGGCATAGTGGACAAGCTGTTCAGCCGCGTGGGGGCGAGCGACAACCTCGCCCAGGGCCTTTCTACGTTCATGGTCGAGATGCGCGAAACCGCGAACATCCTCAACCAGGCGAGCGAACGATCGTTCGTGATACTAGACGAAATAGGCCGCGGAACGGCGACGTTCGACGGCCTTTCCATCGCGTGGGCGGTGCTAGAGCACCTGGACGGCAAATCGAAATGCCGCGGGCTGTTCGCCACGCACTACCACGAGCTCAACTCCGCGAAGCTCGCCTCGGTGGCGCCGCACACCATGACCATCAAGGAATACAAGGGCGACATAATATTCATGCACAAGGTCGCGGACGGAAGCTCGGACAGGAGCTACGGCATACACGTCGCGCGCCTCGCCGGACTGCCACAAAGCGTGGTTAGGCGCGCCGGCGAAATACTAGGCACCCTCGAAAGCCAGCCGAGATACGGCGCGGAGGAAGACCTGTTTTGCTATGCGTCCGCAGCCGCGCGGGAGGACGAGGAAGATCCGGAGGAACCGGAGGCCGTACGGCGCCTGCGCGAGCTGGACCCGGACAAGACGAGCCCGAAAGAGGCGCTGGACTTCCTGTACCGCATAAAGAAAGAAATAGCATGAACATTAGGGAAAACCTGGACGCGATAGCCATGCCGTGCGCTATGGCCGCGTATTTCGCGGCCGCGAAATACGCGCTGGGCCTGCGCGTGGCCCCGCTGGACGCGATAGCGTCGCTATTCATGCTGGCGTCATTGCTTCTCATAGCGCGGGAGAAGGTATACGGATTTTTCTTCGGCATAGCGGCGTGCGCCACATACCTTGCGTACTTCCTATCCATCGAACTCTTCGGCCAGGCGATACTCCAGCTTTTCGCGATGGCGGTCAATTGCGCCGCGATATACTCGTGGACGAGGCCGGACAAGAAAAAGAAGAAACTGGAACCTTCGTACATGGAATGGAAATGGCGGACCGCGTGGCTGGCCGGACTGGCCATGACAAGCGCCATCGCCACGCGGGCCGGCGCGATCGGGACGCTGGATTTCACCAGCATATACCTTGTCATAACTGGGCAGGCCATGATAGCCAGGAAGAAAACAGAAGGCTGGGCCGTGTGGGCGGCCGCCGACGCGGCCTTCATCATCCTGTTCCTGATTACCGGCGCGTACATGACGGCGTTTAGGGCGCTCCTGACCATGGTCATAGAAATCCGCTCTTTTATCGCATGGAGGCGCAAGGCAGGGCGCGGACGCATGGATTCATAATCGTAGACAAGCCGACAGGCACGATGTATAAACAAACTGAAAAAAACGGAGGAATAAAATGGGCAATACAGTCAAAAAAGAAATAGAAAAATCGCGCCGGTTCCTGGCGCGCACCAACGACGGCATGGCGGTCGCAGACTGGAAGGCATATACGTTCGCATCCCGGCGTGTGAAAAAAGAGATTGAGGCCGGCGACCGCCAGCAGAAAGCGGCCGAGGAAAGAATCCACAGCGGGTTTGGGAAGGCGGCCAGGAGCATGACGGACGAAGATTTCGACCGCCTGCTGGGCGAGGACTACGGCAGGTAAGCTCTTGACAAACGGCTTCATAATCATAGACAAGCCGACCGGCACGACGTCGAACGACGCCGTCATGCGCGCGAAGCGGTTGCTGCGGCCGAAAAAGATAGGCCATACCGGGACCCTCGACCCCATGGCATCCGGCGTGCTCGTCCTGGCGCTCGGCGAGGCGACGAAGGCGATACCCTATATGACGGACACGGACAAGGCCTATGTCTTCAACATCAAGTTCGGCGCCTCCACCTCGACCGACGACGCGGCCGGAGAGATAACCGGACGCTCGGACAAGATTCCGGCGCTGTCCGAAATAGAGTCCGCCCTTTGCCGCTTCATAGGCAACATAACGCAGGTCCCGCCGAAATTCTCAGCCATACTCATAAACGGCCGGCGCGCGTACGACCTGGCCCGCGAGGGCGGGGAATTCGAAATGAAAGGACGCGCGCAGAGCGTGCGCTCCCTTAAAATCCTCAGGCAAATCCAGCCGGACGAGGTCCAGCTCGAGGTGGAGGCGGACAGGGGATTCTACGTCCGCTCGCTCGCCCGAGACATAGCGGCGGCGTGCGGGAGCCTCGGTCACGCCTCGCTTATCCGCCGCATACGCGCCGGGGCGTTTTCCATAGGCGACGCTATTCCTCTTGACAATTTGACCGAAAGCGCGCACAATGGCGCCGCAGATGTTCGGAATATCATTGTTGACATAACCCGCGGACTGGACGGCATCCCGGTTCTCGAGATCGACGATACGGAGCTTCGGCAAGGACGCGCAGTCGAGTCGTCCGCCTTGCCCGGCCTGTACCAGATACGAAGCAACAATCGATTTTCCCTTATTGCGCGTGCAGAGGGCGGACTGCTGAAGCCCGAGCGCGTATTCAACCCGTAGGCCACAGGAGCAAAAAGGCAATGATAACCAAAGAAAAAAAACAAAAGCTTATTTCCGATTTCAAGACCAATCCCAAGGACACCGGGTCGGCGCAAGTCCAGGTAGCCGTGGCCACCGCGCGCATAACCGAGCTGACCGAGCATTTCAAGACGCACCCGAACGACTTTGCCGGCAAGCGCGGGCTGATCAAGCTGGTCAACAACCGCAAGAAGCTCCTAGAATACCTAAAGAAAACGGATTCCAGGGCGTACGAGGACACTATCAAGAGGCTCGGACTCAGGAAATAACTCCCGCAACCAACGCGCCCGCGCCAAACCGGCAAAGGACGCACAAGGAAACAACATGTTCAACATATTCAGGAAAAAATCGATGTTCAATACAGTAGAAAAGAAAATAAAATGGGCCGGAAGGGAGCTGGTGCTCCAGACCGGCAAAATAGCCAGGCAGGCGACCGGAGCCGTGCTGGCCACATACGGCGAAACCTCGGTCCTGGCAACCGTCGTGGCCGCGAAAGAACCAGCCGAGGGCACGGACTTCTTCCCCCTGACGGTCGATTACCAGGAGAAATTCTCCGCCTCGGGCCGCATCCCGGGAAGCTTCAACCGCCGCGAGGGAAGGCCGTCGAACGACGAAACCCTCATAGCCCGCCTCATAGACCGGCCGATACGCCCCCTGTTCCCGGAGGCGTTCAGGAACGAAGTCCAGATAATCGCCACGGTGTTCAATTATGATCGCCAGAACATGCCGGACGTGGTCGCGATGGTCGCGTGCTCGGCCGCCCTGGCCGTGTCCGGAATACCGTTTTTTGGACCCATAGGCGCCGCGAAGGTCGGATACAAGGACGGCGAGTATGTCATCAACCCCACCCGCCAGGAACTGGCAGAGAGCTCGCTCAACCTCGTGGCGGCCGGAACGCGCGAGGGCGTGCTTATGGTCGAATCCGAGGCAAACGAGCTTCCCGAGGACGTAATGCTCGGCGCCGTGAAGGCCGGGTTCGAAAGCTTCCAGCCGATAATATCGCTTATCAACGAGCTGGCCGAGGCCGCGGGCAAGCCGAAATGGGAAACCGTCAAGCTCCCCTCCGAGTACGACGAAATCTCGGCCGAGCTCAAGAAATCCATCGCCAAGGACATAGAGCGCGCGCTTTGCGTAAAGGACAAGCTGGAACGCCAGGAAGCCATAGCCGGCGTCAAGAAGATGTTTTCGGGAAAGTACGAAGAACACAAAGCCCTGTTCGACTTCGCGTTCGAAAACCTCCTCTCCGAAATCATGCGCGGCGCGGTGCTGGCCGGCAAGCCCCGCATAGACGGACGCGACGCGAAAACCGTCCGGCCCATCGAATGCGAGGTCGGAATATTCGGCCGCAGCCACGGCTCGGCCCTGTTCACCCGCGGCGAAACGCAGGCCATAGTCACCGCGACGATAGGCGTCAAGGACGACGCCCAGCTCATCGACGACCTGAACGGGCTTAAGAACGAAACATTCCTCCTCAACTACAACTTCCCCCCGTTCTCCGTCGGCGAAATAGGGCGCATAGGCAGCCCCAAGCGCCGCGAAATAGGGCACGGCAAGCTCGCCTGGCGCGCGAACCACCCCGTCCTTCCGACGCAGGAGGAATTCCCGTACGTGGTGCGGGTGGTCTCCGACGTGACCGAATCGAACGGGTCGTCCTCTATGGCCACGACGTGCGGCGCGTCGCTCGCCATGATGGACGCCGGAGTGCCGGTCAAGGCCCCGGTCGCCGGAATAGCCATGGGCCTTATAAAAGAAGGCGGCAAGTTCGTCATACTGTCCGACATAATGGGCGACGAAGACCACCTCGGCGATATGGACTTCAAGGTCGCGGGGACAGAAAAGGGCGTCACCGCGCTCCAGATGGACATAAAAATAACCTCCATAACCTTCGAGATCATGCGACAGGCCCTGGCCCAGGCGCACGAAGGACGCGAGCACATCCTTTCCAAGATGGCGGAGGCCATCAAGGGACCGAGAAAGGAACTCTCCAAATTCGCCCCGACCATCAAGACCATCCAGATCAACCCCAAGAAAATTCGCGAGGTCATAGGCTCGGGCGGATCGGTCATAAGGTCGATAACCGAAAAGACGAACACGAAAATCGACATAAGCGACGACGGCTCCATACAAATAGCCGGAATAGACGGCGCCGAAATACAATCGGCCGTGGACTTGATCAACAACATAGTGGCCGAACCGGAAATGGGCCAGATATACGACGGCGTGATAACCAAGATAATGGACTTCGGCGCCGTGGTCAGCTTCTTCGGCAACCACGACGGCATGGTCCATATATCCGAAATCTCGAGCGACAAGGTCAAGAGCGTCTCGGACGTCCTCAAGGTCGGCGACAAAGTCCGCGTCAAGATGATAGAGGGCAGGGACGGCAAAAACAGGCTTTCGATAAAGCAGGCGAAAAAATAAGTCCGAGGGGAGGCGAGCAGTGCCCAAGTCCATGCTTCGCATAGCCGCCTTCCTTTTCATCGCGTCCTGCGCCGCGGTCATGGACTACGGGCCGCGCGAGCTGACCATCAGGCGCGAAATGAAATTCCCCGGCCGCACGAAATCCGAACTATACGCCCAATCCATGGAATTCGCGCTGGGCGAGATGGGCCTCGCCACGTTCAGGGTCGCCTACCACAGCAAGGGCGACGGCAAGCTTATAGTCCGCGGCAGCGTGAATGAAAACGTTTCCGGATTCTATAACGATTCAATCGCCGTAACGTTCGACGTGTCGGTCGAAAAAGGAAAGGCGTCGGCCGCCATATCCAACCCGATAATGGAAAGCC
>JAITSG010000030.1 GCA_031288035.1 Rickettsiales bacterium
TTCCGCGCGTTCATAGGCGCCGTGCCGCGCGCGAATTACTGGCCGTTGGCGGCCGCGCTTTCGGCGGCAGCGGTATTGGTATGGTGGTTTGCTAGGAGGTTGAAAAAATGAGCTGTATTTTTTGCGACATAATCGCGGGCAGAGTCCCGTCGAACAAGATTTACGAGGACGAGGATGTCTTCGCCATGCTCGACATAGACCAGGGCGCGTGGGGCCACACGCTGTTCATACCGAAGCGGCACTATGAGAATTCGTTCGACATTCCCGAGGACGTCCTTGCCAAGGTGATGGCCGCGGCGAAGAGGGTCGCGTGCCGTTGGAGGGAGAGCGGGCTTGCCGACGGCGTGAACATCCTCCACGCCTCCGGGGCCGAGGCCGAGCAGTCGGTGTTCCATTTTCACATGCATCTGCTGCCTAGGAGGAGGGGCGACGGGCTCCGTGTATTTCCGTCGCCGGAGCCGTGCGAGCGCGACGCGCGAGAGATCTGCGCGAGGCTCGCCGTCAGCGGCTAACGCTGCGGCTGGGCGGATATATCCGCTCCGCGTTCCTGCCGGCAAGCTCGAAATAGTACTGCCTGGTTTTCTTCGCCGTCATGCGCATGGCTTCCGCTACGCTCACGCCGTAGACGCGGTCGATGGGGGTCATGGACAGGCTGAAATTCTCGTCCATGGCCAGATCCAGCAGGTTCTGGCACTTGGCGTCGGGAAACAGATCGAGCAGGGCGTGGAAATTCTTGACGATTTTTGCGGCCTTGTCCGCAGTGGCGTCGAGTTCCGCCGTAGCGGCAAGCTCCGCATTTCTTTTTTTTGAAAATATCATGGTAGTTCCTTATATGGTTTTGACAAAACTATATACATGAAAATAATTTTATCAATCTAAATCTGGACAACATTTGGAAAAATAAAAGATAAGTTTCAGGCTTCGTCGCGGAAGGTGCGGTGGTACGCGATGTTGTTCGGGCCCTTGGCCTTCGCGGCCTCCGCGGCCTTTTCGGCGTTGGCGACGAGATCTTCCGGCTCGTCCCCGCTTATCGGATACGTCGCGGCTCCGATTGCGAAGTCGAGGGTTTCCGTCTTCGCGAGCTCGTCCATTATCCTGCGGCAGAGGAAGTCGAGCTCGTCTTGTTCGAACACGTCCTGGACTATGACCGCGAATATGTCTGCCTTTATTCGCGCGACCGGATAGGTCTTGTCGAGCACGCGGGCCAAGGCGGCGGCATAGGCCCTAAGCATGTCGTCGCCCGCTGCGAATCCCTTGGCCTTTATCGCGCCCGAGAAGTTGAGCGGGTTTATGTAGAGGACGGAAAGGGTTGAGAATTTCTTTTCCGCGACGGCTATGCAGTGTTCGAGCCTCGACATGAAGGCCGCGCGGGTAAGGGTTCCGGTGAGGGAGTCGCGGGTCGGGTCGGCCTCGCCCGCCTCGCGGGAATCCAGGTCGCGTATCACGCCGGCGTAGTGGTTGATCTCGCCTATGTCGTTGTACACGGCGAAGAATGCGAACTTCAGGCGGGCCGCCGCGCCGTCAACGCGCGTGGTAAGCACGCCGTCGAACTTCCCGGCCGAGGTGAGCGTGCTTATGAACGTATGGTATCCCTGGCCGAACAGGAGCTCGAGGTTTTTGCCCCTCGCGCCCTTGAACATTCGGGAGAAGGCGGTGTTCTTATATACGATTCGACCCACGGAATCTAGTATGACGAAAGCGTCGAACGAGTATTCTACCGCGCCGGCGGCAAGGTTTACCATCTCGTCCGGGGAGAGCGGTATGTTGTATTGGCTTTCCATTTGCCTTTTCCTGGCCATGGCATTATTATACCACGAAAAAGGATATGCGTCAAATGCGCTCTATGTTCATGGACACGACCGGGACCGGCTTCACCTTGGCGTTCGGGGACGGCGGGGGCTATCGCGAAATCCGCGACGGTTCCGCGCGCCAGACCGACCGGATCTTCGGAGCCATAAAGGGCGTGGACGTGTCCGCGCTGGATTTCATGGTGGTCATGGCCGGGCCGGGCTCGTTCACCGGGATTCGCCTTGGGCTCGCCATAGCCAAGGGATTCAGGCTCGCCGCTAAGGTGCCGGTGGCGGCGATAAGCAATTTCTACGGCGTGTTCCTGTCCGCCGGGCGCGGAGGGAGGATATGCATTCCGGCGGGCTCGGGCGAGTTTTTTTCCTGCGACCTCGACTATGCCGGCAAAGCGGTTTCAAGGCCCCGGCTTTCGGACGAGGACGACGGTTTCTGCGTGCCGCTGGATCCGGAAAAGATACTGGCGGCCATGGAGGCCCGCGGCGTTCCGGGGGACGCGCCGATAGAGCCGGCCTATGTCCGCCCGCACTATGCAAAAACTTCTTGCGAAAAAGCGAGGATTCGGTTAGAATAAGGAAAAAGGAGAAACGACATGATGAAATTTCTGATGAAGAAGTCGACGCTCGCCGTGATAGCGCTGGTTCTTTTGGCTCTGGTCGGCCTTCCGGCCGAGGTCCTCGCGCAAAGCAATCCGAGCACGGAGCCCACCTCCAACCAGGAGCTGGGACCGTTCAAGACGTTCCTGGAGCGCGGGGCCGTCCTGTTCGCATACACCAGGAACGCGCTGTACGTGGCCGCGGCGTTCGTGTTCCTTACCATCGCCTGGAAGATGATATATGAGGGAAAGATGGCGAACGAGGACTGGGCCAAGCTGCTCTACATGGCGATCGGCTTCAT
>JAITSG010000043.1 GCA_031288035.1 Rickettsiales bacterium
CTCCGCGACCTATGCCCGCGTCCTCGACCGTGAGGAATGGATGGATGAACGCGGCGCGTTCTATTTTTACGCCGGTATCAGGGGAGGGTTCTAGCGGCGCACAGCGCGTCGTAGACGACGTTGTTCAAGTCGATCTGCGCAACCGTTTCCGCAGTGTCCAATCCATAGTCGGCGTAGACCGGCCTGTATAAAATGCAGAAGTCACCGCTTGTACTTGCCGTGCAGCCTACGAGCCACGACAGGGTCGCGAAGGCAAGCGCGAGCTTCGCGAGCCTTCCGTACACCCTCCAGAACCTTTTGATTTTCCGCACTGCGTTCATCATTTCTACCTCTCTTTTTCCCGGTTAGATATACTATCAAGAGCCCAGCCGCGACAAGCCAGCCTTTGAACCTTTCAATCCATTTCATAGCCTCATTCCCTCCAGAATCTGGTCGTCCGAATACGGCTGGACGCCGTTCTCATGCCTTATTATCGCCTTGACGAGTGCAAGCATAACACTCCTGTCGTGCGGACTTATGAACGTATCAGGAGTCACGCCCATGTCCTTTCGGGCCCCAATATACCCTCCGGCCAACGCGAGCCTAGTCCGCGCCTCGAGCCGCTTGAGCCCAGCGGCAGGACTTACGAACGCCACTGCGCGGTCTATGAAATTCAGTCTAGGCATATTTTTATTATTTTCCACTTGACAAAGTGATGTCATTGTGGTATCACTATGGTATTATTATGATATAAATATAGCTAGGAGTTTAACAATGGCAACAGCCTTGAAACAGACAACTATCAGGTTCAACGACGCTTACACCCGCAACCTTGCGGAAAAGGCCGCGGAGCTACAGGGCCAGTCGCTTTCTGCATTCGTTATGTTCGCTATCCGCGAGCATGGCGAGAGCGTGATACGCGAACGCACGAGAATTATGCGGGAGTTCGGAGCAATAGTGCTTTCGCCGCGTGACTACGACGATCTGGTAGCATCCATGAAGAATCCGCCGAAACCAAACGGAGCTTTCCGCAAGACTATGGAGAAGCACAAGGCATCAGCCACAAAATGGGAATAAGGAAATGTTTTTTACTCAATTATCGACCTCTCATGATCTTTCGAATTTCGATTGCGGCGATGCCGAACTGAATGCGTTCTTAAAAAGGTACGCTAGCCTTTTTCCTCTTGCTTGGATTCATCGCGCCCTGCCGCCTGTCGCCCGTGTGCCCGCCTCACACGGGCTTTTTTGTATCGGCGCGGTGTTTTATACCTTGCCATAGCGTTTTCTTCTCTTGGTGCCCGTTTCCCGTCTCACTGCGGCCGGGCTCATGCATGTCGGCCGTTCATGCCCGTCCTTTCTTGAACTACTCGTAGCCCGACAACTCTGCAGAAACACAACCTGCCACAAATGGCTAAAAACCTACGAGTGGGCCAGCAGTTGGCGATTTTCCTATCCTACCCATTCAATTTCGCTAACTTTTTCTCTATACCTAGTATGTCAAATACAGGAAAATCAAGCAGTATAAGCGGAAAAGGTGGCCCACTCGCGTTTTAGAGGATAGGGGATTTTGGAGGGTATTTCGGCCTGCCGTCGCGCCCTATGTGGCCCACTCGCGCCGACGTGGAACCGCTGATTTTCTGTGTCCTTGGGCCATATCGGCCACCGCAAAATTTGTAGTTAGCAGATTACTTGGTGGGCGTTACAGGACGATTTTGGAACCGTAAAAAACAAAACTCGTGAGAATTCGGCGGCGTGTACGGCGAATTCGAACTCGAATTTTCCAATCAAAAGTACCCACAGGCGAGCGAAGCTCGCCGAGGAGCAACTTTCGATTGATGCTGGTGGGACATCAAGGACTCGAACCTTGGACCAAGGCGTTATGAGCACCCTGCTCTAACCAACTGAGCTAATGTCCCACGTTGTGCGCTGGCCGGATCGGACGCAAGCTGTGATGGGCCTTCCGCGCCCTGCGCGACCGCACCGATTATAACCGGGCTTTTTCAATATGCAAGGACTTTGTCGACTGCGTTCTTGTTCGGGCGCATGAGGCCGCACAGCATGTCCGCCGGGATGAAGCCCGCGCTTGTCCTGAAATCGCGCGCGTCGGCCTTTTCCCCCATGATTTCGGCGAAGCGCTCGCGGGCCAGGATTTCGTCCGGCACGAGGGATGCGTCGACCGTTATGTTGTTCATGGACACCAGGCCCACCAGCGGGCACCGGCGCCCGCCTATATGGGCCCACGACCTTGTGGCGCCGGTTCCGACGCCCGTTTTCGCGCGTATCCAGTCGCGCCAGGTGTTCGTGTGCGACAATTCGCGCGGATAGCCGTCCTTGAATCCTGCGCACAATACGGCGACGCGCATGTTCCTGGGCGCGCGGTAGGTTCCGGAGTATCCGACGGCCGCGCCCTTTTCCACGTCGCGGATCTGGAGTATGCGGGCCGCGACGGACGCGACGGGGCGCATTCCGCGCGCCATGCCGTAAAGCGCGTCGCCCACGCGCAGGAGATCGTAGTGGAAGGCCCTGCCCTGCGCCAGCGCTCCGCCGGTCGCGGCCAGGGACGCGCGGCGCTTCGGCAACATTTCTAGCATCCTGTCGAACGCGCGTTTTTGGGCAAGGTTTGCCAAGGTCTTCCTGCGCGAGTCGTAGAGGTGGCTCATATATAGGACTATGTCGAGGTTTGCCGTGCGCGCGCGGAAGTTGGAGGCCAGCAGCAGCGCGTCGCGAAGCGCTAGCCCCGTGCGGTTCATTCCCGTATCGAAATGTATGGCGGCCTTCGGCTTGCGCTTGAGGTCCGAGGCGAACTTGTTGAACCCCTCTATCTGGTCCATCGATACGCACGCGGGGGCCAGGCCGTGCGCGGCCAGTTCGCCGTACTGGCCCTTTATTGCGCCGGCCATGACGAATATCTCGGCGTCCGGGCCGAGTATCCTGCGGGCGTCCATGGCGTCTATTATGTCCTGCGCGAAGAAGCTTTCCACGCCCTCTTTTTTCATAATGGGAAGGACGCGCGAAAGCCCTATGCCGTACGCCTCGGCCTTTATCACGGCGCCTAGCTCGGCTTTCGTCCTCGATCTGATATAGGCTATGTTTTCGGCCAATGCCTTTGGGTTGAAGGTGCGTATCAGGTCGAAATTCGCGTCTGTCATTTCTTTTCTTTACTTGCCGTGTACAGGCGTATATAATCGTTTGGGTTGCGGAGAATGTCAATGAAATTATCGGAACTTGTAAAGAGCGCGAAGAACCCGGATCTGGAGATATCCGGCATCACGAACAATTCTAAGAACGTGCGTCCCGGATACATGTTCGTCGCGATAAAGGGCTATCGCGTCGACGGCGCGGACTTCATTCCCGACGCGATAAGGAACGGCGCCGTCGCCGTCGTCACGCAGGGAGGTTTCCAAGGCGGCGGGGTCGAGGTCATAAGGGTCGGCAACCCGCGCGCGACGGCCAGCGCTATCGCGGCGAGGTTCTATCCGAACTCGCTTGGTTTCATATGCGCGGTGACCGGCACCAACGGCAAGAGCTCGACCGTGAACTTCACGCGGCAGATGTGGGAGTTCCTGGGGATAAAGTCGGCCAGCATAGGCACCGTCGGCATAAAGACGAACGGGGAGGTCAGCGACAAGAGCCTTACCACCCCGGACGCGATAGACCTCAACCGCGCGCTTAACAAGCTCGCGCGCGAGGGGGCGAGGAACGTCGTCATAGAGACGTCCAGCCACGGGATAGAGCAGTACCGCGCGGACAACATACGGATAATGGCCGCGGGGTTCACGAACATATCGAACGACCACCTCGACTACTACCGCGACATAGACGAGTATTTCCGCGCGAAGCTCCGGCTGTTTTCCGAGCTTTTGGACGAGAAGGGGACCGCGGTTGTCAACGCCGACGATCCGCGGGGCGCCGAAGTGGCCGCCGTATGCCGCTCGCGCGGGATAAGGGTGCTGACGTACGGCAAGGGCGAGTCGGCGGACATACGGCTCGCCGGCTACAGCATAAGGGACTGGGTCCAGGACGTCGCGCTCGACGTGTGCGGGCGCCGGTACGATCTGAGGCTGAACCTTATCACGGAGTTCCAGGTCTACAACATGATGTGCGCGCTGGGGTTGTTCATGGCCGGCGGCGGCGATGTGGAGAGCCTGGTGCCGCATCTGGGCGGGCTTAAGAACGAGGCCGGGCGCATAGAGTTCGTCGGCCAGGCTCCGAGCGGGGCGCGGATATTCCTCGACTTCGGGCACAACGGCGACGGCATAAAGCGGCTTATGACCGATTTCCGTCCCTATGTGGACAAGAATCTGATATGCGTCATAGGTTCCAGCGGGGACAGGCCGGAGATAAGGCGCATCGAAATCGGCCGCGTCCTGAACGAATGCGCGGACGAGGTTATAATCACCGACGACAACCCGAGGACGGAGGATCCGGCGGCCATCCGCGAGACGCTGCACCGGCACTGCCCGCGCGCCCGCGTGATACCGAACCGTTGGGACGCGATATCCGAGGTCATAGACGCCTCGCGCCCGTGGGATTCGATACTGATCTGCGGCACCATGTACGAAAAGGACAGGCGGTTCATAAGGGACAAGCTTTCGGACAGGCCCGCGGTCGTGCAGGGCGTCGAGGTTTCCGGGGTGTTCGAGCATTCCGACCTTGTGATACCCGGTTCGGCGTTCGTGGGGATAAAGGGGTTCACCGAGGACGGGGCGGATTTCTCCGCCGCCGCCGTCGAAAAGGGGGCGAAGGTGCTGGTCGTCGCGAACGATTACGCGTTCGGCGCCAAGGCGGAAAAGCTTATTGAGGACAAGGGCGTGAAAGTCGTGCGTGTCGGCAATACTAGGAAGGCGTTCGCCGACTGGGTGTACGACTTCTACGGGCGCAGGCAGCCGGAGAATTTCGTCGCCGTCACCGGCACCAGCGGGAAGTCGAGCTGCGTGGACTTCGTGCGCCAGATATGGAGTCTTATGGGCAAGAAGGCGCTCTCTAGCGGCACCATCGGCATCATAGTCGAGAACGTGTATTCTAAGCGGCGGATAATCCAGATGGGCCACGGTCATTACACGACGCCCGTCGGCGGGGAGTTGTACAAGTACCTGGCGTACTACAGGGACCTTGGCGTGGAGGGCGGCGCGATAGAGCTCTCCAGCCACGGCCTCGACCAGCTCCGCGCCGAGAACATACGGATAGTGGCCGGCGGGTTTACGAATCTCGGCATAGACCACGCGGATTTTTACGGCGGCGGCGCGCGGTATTTGGAATCGAAGGCCCGGCTGTTCCGCGAGGTGATAGCGGACGGCGGCACGGCCGTCTTGAACGCCGACATTCCGGAATACGGATATCTTCGGGATATTTGCGGCGGGCGGGGCCTGCGGGTGTTTTCGTACGGCATGAAGGGGCGCGAGCTCAGGATATTGTCGCAGGATTCGTTCCTGACCGGGCAAACTGCGTCGGTCGAGCTGTTCGGGAAGCGCCATGACCTCGACCTGAAGATACTGGGCGAGTTCCAGCTTTACAACCTGCTGTGCGCGATTGGCCTGGTGGCCGCGAACACGCCGGGATGGGAGGAGGCCGTGCCGAGGCTGGGCGAGATAAGGAACGCGCTCGGCCGCATGGAGTTCATGGGAAAGACGAAGGGCGGCGCGCTGGTCTACATCGACTTCGCGTACAAGAGCGAGGCGCTCGATCACACGCTTGCGACCCTGCGCGCCATGACGGGCGGGAAGCTTATCGCCGTGTTCTCTACGTGCGGCGACATATTGGAGACCAGGAGGCGCAGGGAGCTTGGCGAGGTCGCCCAGCGCATGGCCGACATAGCGATAGTCACTGACGATAGTCCGAGGCACGAGGACGCCGCCGCCATCCGCGCCGAGATAATAAGGCACTGTCCGAAGGGCATAGACATAAAGGACGGGCGGCGCGCGGCGATAAGGTACGCCATGTCCGTCGCGGGCGAGGGCGATGTCATACTCATCGCGGGCAAGGGGCACGAGGACT
>JAITSG010000087.1 GCA_031288035.1 Rickettsiales bacterium
GCCCCATGCCGGTGTCGACGTTCTTGTTCTTGAGCTCTATTTCGCGCCCGTCCTCCAGGCGTTCGAATTCCATGAACACGTTGTTCCATATCTCTAGGTACCTGTCGCCGTCCTCCTCCGGCGTGCCGGGAAGCCCGCCCGCGACGCTCTCGCCCTGGTCGTAGAATATCTCGGTGTCGAAGCCGCGCGGCCCGGTCGGCCCGGCGGCCCAGATGTTGTCCTCTATGTCTATCACGCGCTCGTCGCCCACGCCCGCGATTTTTTTCCACAGGCCGCGCGATTCCCCGTCCGTGGGATGCACCGTGAACCAGAGTTTTTCCTTCGGCAGTTTCAGCTCGTTTATAAGGAAGTCCCACGACATTTTTATGGCTTCCTCCTTGAAATAGTCGCCGAAGCTCCAGTTGCCGAGCATTTCGAAGAACGAGTGGTGCCGCCCGTCGTATCCGACGGAATCCAAGTCGTTGGTGCGGATGCACTTCTGGCTGTCCACGGCGCGCTTGTAGTCGCGGACTTCGCGGCCGAGGAGGAGGTCCTTGAACTGCACCATTCCCGCGACCGTGAACAGAAGGGTCGGATCGTTGTCGGGGACTAGCGGGCTCGATTTTACCTCCGTGTGTCCGTGGCGGATGAAATAGTCTATGTACAGCCTGCGTATGTTGTCCAGCTTAAGCATTGTCGGCCTCCCTAGGGTTAGTTTCGGCAAGTATAAAGTTTTCCCTCTTGCAAGGCAACAGGAAAAATGCTATAATGCGGGGCATGAGAGGGAAAATCGTATTATTGGCGTTTTTGGCGGCCGGCCTGCCCGCCGTGGCGGCCACGAAGCGCACGACCGGCAAGCGCGCCACGGGGACAGGCGGCAACGTCGAGAGCGTGCGCGAGGAATGCACGACCCAGTACATAGCCGCGCTCGACCGCGAATGCTTCGACGAGACCGCGGTGAACCGTGGCGGCGTGTACGTCAAGTGCAACACGCGCTCGGCCTCCGACCTGTACGACGCTATGGACATGCAGTCCGTCGCCATGCTGGACCAGAAGGCGGTGGCTGGTTTCGTCAAGAAGTGCCAGGCGTACAAGTCCTACGCCCTCGCCCGCTGGCTCGGCGACAAGGAGGTGGTGGAGAAGGCCGCGGTGAAGAGCTCGCCCGACTGCATCTACGCGATGGAGGACCTTACCGCCGCCAAGCAGTGTTATTCGGCCGCCCTGGCCCACGACGGCAATTTCTTCGAATTCGACAAGGCCATGGCCGGCGCGTGCGGGACCAAGCCGGCGGTGGCCAGGAAGTTCGCCAAGGCCGGCGACCTCGGGCTTTCCAAGCTGCCCCAGATAATCGAGAACTACGCGACCATGCAGTTCACGAACAAGGACGCGAACTGGCGCCAGGCGGTGGAGGCGACTTTGGTCAACTATATGTACGCGGCCCAGCACGCGTGCGGCGACGGCGACTACGACATGATAATCCTGAACGAGTTCGAGACCGACGAGCGCGAGAACCTGCTGACCCTTATGAACCGCTCTTACGCCGAGGCCTACGCTTCCGGCGTAGGATCGCGCGGCGGCGCGTTCAGCGCCATCGCGGCGATGGGGTCGCAGGGGTCCGTGTACTCCGGCGGCGCGCTTTCGGCGCCGAGCATAGTCTATCCTTCCTCCACCCAGGTAGTCTTCCCGAAAAAGGCCGAGGCCAAGAAGTCCGAGCCCGTAGTCACGTCCGGCGTGTCGACGATAGGAAACATATATCTTGTCCAGGCGTCCTACGGGGTGACCACGGTCAGGGCCAGGCTCGCCTCGCTGGTGGTGAGCGGGGACATAGGCTCGCGGGAAAGCCGCGACGACCTGGACATGGCGATACTTTCGTCCCTGGGCGGACGCGCGGGCGCGGAGGACGGCGAGATATACAACCTTCTGGCCCGCATAGGCGCCGGCGACGTGTTCGTGATACAAAGCGGCGGGACGTGCCAGGTGCTTCAGATGGCCAACAACCGGCTTGACATACTGTCCTCGGCCGATGTATCGTCTATCAAGGTTTTGTCCGGATACACCGGTGGGTGCCGGGCGGTGGCGGAATAACGGGTAATTTCCCTCGAGGGGACGGGCGGCGCATGGCGCCGGGATGGTTTCGATGCTGGAAGATATAGAAAACGGCCTTGCCCAGATACGGGGGTTGCTTTGACCGCCCCGGTCTGGAGGCGCGATTGCATGAATTGGAGGAAAAGGCGGCGGCCGACGGCTTCTGGTCCGACCAGAGGGCGGTGGCGCGGGTCATGGGCGAGAAGTCGGCCATAGAGAAGAAGCTCGCCTCGCTCTCCGGGCTCGAGGACGAATTCGAGCTCATAAAGCTGATGGGGGCCGAGGCCGGCGAGAAGGAAGCGGCCGCGCTGCTTGCCAGGGTGGAGCAAGCCAGGCTTGGCTTCATGCTCTCCGGCGAGGCCGACGCGAATTCCGCATACCTGGAGATACACGCCGGCGCGGGCGGGACGGAGGCGTGCGACTGGGCCCGGATGCTGCTCCGCATGTACCTGCGCTGGGCTGAATCCAGGGGTTTCAAAGCCGAGATTGTAGACGAGCACGAGGGCGACGGCGCCGGTATAAAATCCGCGACAGTCGAGATTTCCGGCCCGTACGTCTACGGCTGGCTCAGGCACGAGAGCGGCATACACCGCCTTGTGCGCATATCGCCGTTCGACGCGGCGAAAAGGCGCCACACGAGCTTCGCCTCCGTATGGGTCTATCCCGTCGTGGACGACAGCATAAATATAGACATAAGCCCCTCCGACCTTCGCATAGACACGTACCGCGCGTCCGGCGCCGGCGGCCAGCACGTGAACAAGACGGACAGCGCCATCCGCATAACGCATATGCCTACGGGCGTGGTGGT
>JAITSG010000038.1 GCA_031288035.1 Rickettsiales bacterium
GGTCTATACCGATAATCCTCATAACCCACCAAAATCCGGCCCTCCGTCCGGAGATGCGCCGGCGCCTTTCCCGCCGACATTTATTATATTGCTTTTTGGCGGGCGTGTCATTAAAATTATGCCTGAGCGGGGAAACATGAAAAAATTCATTTTCATAATGCTTTTGTCCGTCCCGGCCGCGGCGCAGAACGCGGCGCTGGTGGACGAAACCATCGCGGACCTCGAGCGCAGGCTGGAGGAACAGGACGCGAGAAGCCGCAGGGACCGCGAGGCCCTCGAGAAGATGATACGCGGCCTGGCGTTCGACATAGGCGAGATGAAAAAGCAGATAGAAAGCCTCAAGAAATCCGTTCCGACCAGACCATCGCCGGAAATCCTTCCCATGGCGGACCCGGACCTCCTAGTCCTGGCCGATCCCGCGAAGGCTGCGGAAGCCGCGTTCGAGGCGAAGGATTACAAGCAGGCGGCGATAATGTACGCCGGCCTTATCAAGGGAAAGCAGGGCGATTTCTACCATAACCTGCTTTACCTCGGCCGCTCCATGGCGAAACTGGACAGGAAAAAGGAGGCGTGCGAATCGTTCTCGAACATAGCCATGGCCGCCGACGCGCGCGCGGAACTTAAGGAGGACGCGAAAAATGACGCGAGCGGGATGAACTGCGATGGACAGCCTTGAGATACTGAAATTCTATGAATCCGCGGGAGTAGGGGAGGCGATAGGCGCGGCTCCCTTTAATTTTTTCGAGTATGCCTCGGTCGGAACAAGGCCGCCGCAAGCCGAGGAACGGAAGGCCGGGGCCGCCGCCGGCGCGTCGGTTGCCGACGCGGCGAAGGCCGCGCTTGACGCCGCCGCCCTTTGCGCAGACATAGAATCGCTCGATTCCGCCGTGGCCGGATTCGACATGTGCCCGCTCAGGAAGGTCGCGACGAACGCCGTTTGCGGAACGGGCGCCTCCTCGCCGGCCCTGATGCTGATAACCGAAATCCCGTCCGGAGACGAGGACAGGAGCGGCGCGTGCGGATGCGGGGAAGAGGGCGCGATGGCCGCCAAAATCCTCGCCGCCATAGGGCGCGAAATAGGGCGGGACGCGTATATCGCCCCGGCCGTGCCGTACCGCCCAGCCGGAGGACGCGCGCCGACGGACGAGGAAGCGGGCGTGATGAAGCCGTTCCTTGTCCGGCGCATAGCGATACTGAAGCCGAAATCCATGCTGTGCATGGGGGCGCTGCCGGCCAGGATGCTGCTCGGCCTTTCCGGACCGATAACCGAGCTGCGCGGCCGCGTGTTCGAATACGACGGCATGCCGTGCGCGTGCGTGTTCTCCATGCAGTTCTTCATGGCCAACTACAAGACCGCGCGCACGGCGGTGTGGGAAGACCTCCAGTCCATAAGGAGCCTGGCCCCGGACTGCTTCTGACGCTTCTGACGGCGCCCGGCTATTGCGTCAGCGTTACGCGGTAAAATCCGGCCGGGCACTCGTTCTCTATATCCTTTTTCCAGTAGCCCGCGGGGCAGTTCCCCTGCTCATCCACGCCCTGATCCCACGACGAGCCGGCAGGACACGTCGGAGTTATGCAGTCGGACGCGCTGTCGTGATTCTGCCTGGAATCCTGCGAACCCGGGAATATTATGACCTTGCCCGCGGGGCATGGCGTGCATGCGGTCGCGCCGGACGACGAGGAATACGTGTCGCCGAGGCATACGTCGCAGCCGTCGTCGCGCACCGAGCCCCACCCAGTGGATATCGATTTGTCGGAGTATTCGCCGGCCAGGCATTTCGAGCATACGCCGTCCTTGCCATTCCCCGCGGTGGTATTGGCGTACTCGCCGTTCGAACACTTGGTCTGGCCCAGGCGGTCGGAGTTTATCACATGGCCGGTCGACCTTGGCTTGCACTCGCCTCGCCCGCCGTTCCCGGTCGAGTCTACATAAAAACCCGCGCCGCAATCCGTCTGTCCGGTGGAGTTGCTGTTCACTATGTGCCCGGGGTCCGCGTCGTGGCAGGAGTCGTCCTTCGGCTCCTTGCCCGTCTTGCTCCAATTGGAATACGTCCTGCCCGCGCACTTGGAGCAGCTGTTATAGCTGCCGTTTGAACCGGGGTCGACGTACTCGCCGTCCGAACACTTGGTCTGGCCCTCGCACGTGTCATGGTACTTTTGGGTGCCAGTTCCCCGTTCCTCGCAGCCAGTCAGCTTGTATCCGACCGTCCGGGAAGAGCAGTTTTCGGATACAGCGTGCGCATACGTCCCCTTGGCGCAGTTGGAGCATGCCGTAATATCGTCGTCATTAACCTCCTTTCCGGCGTCGCATGGCGTCTGGCCCTTGCAGCCCTCGTACTTCGGGTTGGACGCGGTGCCGACATTTTTAGCACACCCCGTCAATATATTCCCCAGAGTGCGCATGGTGCATATGAACTGCGTGCCCTTGTTGGAATATTTGCCGTATTCGCATACCTTCTGCCCCGTCTTCCTGCCGTCGACCACGTCGATGCTGTATCCATCGTCGACCAGGACGCAGCCGTTGAGCATCTTCCTTTTCGGGTCCAAAGGATTCCCCGAGTCGCTTGCCTCAAAAGTATCGTCGTGATTCCATATCCCGACCTCCGTGTTTGAATAATAGGGAGCCCCGTCGGAGCCGGTGTCGCACAGCCTGCATGTGTTTGTTATGATCTGGTTAGTGGCTGTATTGACCTCCACATGGGCATATTCCCCTGCCTGGCACTGCACCTGGCCGTTCCTGCGCGTATTGATTATGTATCCTTTACCCAACTCCTTGCAGCTTCCGGTCTTAGGCTGGTCCGACGACCCGAAATTTATGCCGGCCGGCTTGGTCATGTCCGCATGGAAATCGTTTTCGTTGACATAGAACTTGCACGGCGTGTCCGACGGCTCGACGTTGTAGTGGCGTATGGTGCCGCTTTTGCATTTGCCAAGATCGGCGGTGCTCTCTATTAGCATTTCACTGTTGGTGTTGTCCGTGCAATAGGATTGCACTTTCACCTGGTATCCGTCGGCGACCGCGATGCACTCGTTCTTGTACGGTCTCTTCCTGTCCTTGGTCAGATACTCGTATCCGGCGTCGAGCCCTTCCTTCTTGTAGAGCCCGTTGGCGTCTAGCTCGTATATTTTGTCCGACGTGAAAGTGCGCGACGGGCATACCTCGCACCTCTCCAGCCCGGCCTGCGGCGCGAAGGTGCCGTTCCGGCACAGCGTGCACGTGGTCAGGTTCCTCTTGTACGTCCCTATGGGGCACGGATTGCACCCGGTCGCGAACCGGCCGACCGAACCAAGCCCGGTCGGCTCAACGTATTTTATGCAATTGTCGCTATTCGGAGAGGAGAAGTATCCCGACCTGTTGCAATCCTCCGAACGCTGGCAGAACTTACACTCCCTTTCCTCTATGTGATAGACCATGTTGTCCTTCGAACACTGGCATTTGCTCGGCGTTGTCGACGACTCTACGAACGTCGGGGTGTTGTCTTTATCGCAGGTAGCGTTCTCCTGCGGTATGCAAAACTCGCTCAGCGCGTTCTTGAGCACTTCCGCCAGAGTGGAGTCAAGCGGCCTGCCGCCGCCGGATTGCGCGACAGCCGCGGGAACCGGAAACAGGGCGAGGGCGAAGGCCGCCGCCAATACGAATTTCAGTTTCAATTCTCCCCCCTTCCCACGCAATCCTCACAGCCTTTTGAATATCACGGTCGCGTTAGTCCCGCCGAAGCCGAACGAATTCGACGCCGCGATGGAAACCTTCCTTTGCCTCGCCGCGAACGGAACAAGGTCCATGCCTTTCGCCTCCTCCTCCGGATCGTCGAGGTTCAAGGTCGGCGGAACAGTCCCGTCGCGCATGGCGAGTATGCAGTATATGGCCTCTATGGCCCCGGCCGCGCCCAAAAGATGGCCGGTGGCGGATTTGGTCGAACTCATGCTCACCTTGTCCAGGCAGCCCCCGAACACGCGCGCGACCGCGCCGAACTCCAGCATGTCGCCCATGGGCGTGGAAGTCCCGTGCGCGTTGAGGTAATCGACCTCGTCCGGCGCAATCCCCGCGACCTCGAGCGCGCGGCGCATGGCGCGCTCCCCCCCGCCGCCGTCCGGCGCGGGCGCGGTCATGTGGTATGCGTCCCCGCTCATCCCATAGCCTATGACTTCGGCATAAATCCTCGCGCCGCGCTTCTTCGCGCGCTCGTATTCCTCCAGCACGAGGACGCCCGAACCCTCGCCTATCACGAAACCGTCGCGGCCCTTGTCCCACGGGCGGCTCGCCCTCTCGGGCTCGTCGTTCCTTGTGGAAAGCGTCTTGGCGCTGGCGAACCCGGCCACGCCAAGCGGACACACCGCCGCCTCGGCACCGCCGGCAAGCATAATGTCCGCGTCGCCGAGTATTATCGCGCGCGCCGCATCGCCCACCGAATGGGTGCCAGTCGCGCACGCGGTGACGCACGAATGGTTCGGCCCCTTGAGCCCGAACTTTATCGAAACGTGCCCGCTGGTCAGGTTTATCAGCGCCGCGGGAATGAAGAACGGGCTGACCTTGGTCGAATGGCGCTCCCCCCAGCTCTCGAGGAGCCCCAGCGAAGTCTCGTATATAGTGTGGAGCCCGCCTATGCCAGCGCCTATCATAACGCCGGTGCGCTCCTTTTCCGCCTCGGAAAGCTCCAGCCCGGCGTCCGCTACGGCGTCGACGGCCGCGGCTATGCCGTACTGGATGAACCTGTCCATCTTCTTGACCTCCTTGGCTTCTATGACGGACAGCGGGTCGAACTCCCCCTCCTTGTCCCCCCAGGGGACTATCCCGCCTATCTTCACCGGGAAATCGGCCGTGTCGAAGTATGGAATCGCGCGGATTCCGGAACGGGATTTCAAAAGCCCGTCCTCCCAGTTGGCCCCGAGCCCGCGGCCTAAAGGAGAGACTATGCCAAGTCCTGTTACGACAACGCGCCGCGGCATGGAATACATTTCACGAACCTTTCGTCCTTTTTTACCTGAATTTTAATAAAAAAGCCTGTTTTTTTCAAGAAAAAAAACATATAATCGAACCCATGCTCGTGAACGCGGCATCGAAATGCGCATGGCGGAAAGCATGGCTCGCCCTATGGGCCGTTTTGGCATGCCTGCCGGCCTACGCGCTTTTCTGGGGCCAGAACACGGACAGGGCGATAGTCAGGATAGAACAGGGCGACAAAATCCGCGTGGCCGCCACACACCTCAAGCGCGCCGGAGCCCTGAAATCGCGCCGGGCCTTCATAGCCTGGGCGTACATAACCTTGAACCAGAACCGCGTGAAGGCCGGCGAATATGAAATACCGGAAGGCTCCAGCCTCAACACAATCAAAAACATCCTGACCGGCGGACGGGCGTTCAGCCGGTACCTGACCGTGCCGGAAGGACTGACCTCCAAGCAGATATTCGAGATACTGGACGGCGCGGAAAGCCTAGGCGGCAAAAGGACGGCGGGCGCGAAGGACGGCGAGCTTTTCCCGCAGACCTACGCCTACGACGCCTCGGAAACCAAGGACGGCCTGATACTGCGCATGAAGTCCGCGATGAACTCCGCCCTGGCCGACGAATGGGAGGCAAGGGCCGACGGGCTTCCGTACAAGAGCCCTTTCGAGGCCCTGATAATGGCCTCCTTAATCGAAAAGGAAACAGGCGCTGAGGCGGAGCGCGGACTCGTGGCATCCGTCTTCGTCAACAGGATGCGCAGGAACATGCGCCTGCAAAGCGACGCGACGGTCTCCTACGGCCTGGGCGGCAGGAAACGCCTTTACAAGAAGGACGTGGAAACCGACGGGCCTTTCAATACGTACACCCGCGCCGGGCTTCCGCCATCCCCGATATGCAACCCCGGCCTCGCCTCCATACGCGCCGCGCTCCACCCGGCCGACACGAAATACCTCTATTTCGTCGCGGACGGCATGGGCGGGCACAGATTCTCCGACAACCTTTCCGAACACGAAAAGAACCGGGAGAAGTGGCGCAAGGTCAGGGGGTATTGACGGATCGAATAAGATTCGGCTTTGCGCGCGAGAGGCCTGCGGCAACCTCGCCTGGGAATCTCCGCGCGAGATAGCCCTTACTGGTACCTGAGCGCCTCTATGGGGTCGAGCTTGGTCGCCTTGTACGCCGGGAACAGGCCGGAGGCCAGGCCGACCAGTATCGCCACGCTGAAGCTTATCACCACGGTTATCACCGATATCGGGACGCTCTTGTCGAACAGGGCCCCGCCGACCTGGCCCAAGCCTATGCCCAAGACCATGCCGACCATGGAGCCGAGGAACGATATGATTATCGCCTCCAGCAGGAACTGCCACATTATGGCGGAGTTCTTGGCCCCGATCGCCTTGCGGATGCCTATCTCCCTCGTGCGCTCTGTCACGGCGACCAGCATCATGTTCATTATGCCGATAGAGCCGACTATGAGCGATATGCTCGCTATCGCAGACAAGAGTATCGAAAGGTACACGCCCACCGAGCGGATGGAATCCAAGAGCTCGGTCATGTCCTGTATCTGGAAATCGTTCGCGGCTTCGGGCTTCAAGCGGCGCGATTCCCTGAGCGCCGTCTCGATAAGCCGCTTGGCCCTTTCTATGTTCTCCTGCCTGTCGACCTGCACCATGACGCTGTTCACGCGGTTGGGGATGTAGCTTCCCCTTATGCGGCGCCGGTACGTGGTGTACGGCATTATCACGACCGCATCCTGGTCGTTGCCCATGGCCTGCCCCTTGGCCTTAAGGACGCCTATGACGGTCAGGGGGACGTTGCGGATCCGGATCACCTGGCCTATCGGATCGTCGCCCTTGAACAGCTCCTTCTTCAGTGTCTGGCCTATGACCACGAAGGCAGAGCCGGCCTTGACGTCGCGGTCCGAAATCCAGCGGCCGCCCTCTATCTCCCAGTTCCCGGTCTTGAGATAGTCGACGTTCGAGCCCGTAATCTGCGCCACGTAGTTCTCTCCCCCGAACGCGACCTGGGACGTGCCGCCGTTCACCGGGCTTACCGCCACGACGTGCCGCAGGCCGGACACGGCGTCGGCGTCGTTCGTGCGGATCACCGTCTGGCCCCCGCGGATGCCGGCCGAAGTCGCGTATTCGGGGCGGATTATCAGGAGGTTCGTCCCAATCCCGGAGAGCGAATCGTTTATCATGTTCTGGACGGTCTGGCCCGCGGCGACCATTATCACGACCGCGCACACGCCGATTATTATCCCAAGCGTGGTGAGAAACGTGCGGAGCTTGTTGCTCCTTATCGAAATCCACGCCTCGCGCAGTATCGCGCGCGTCATGGATATCTCACGCTGCGCGCTAGTGCTCATCCCGCCTAAACCCCTTCACCGGACCGTCGTAGTGCAGCACTCCGTCGAGGATGTAGATAAGCCTGCCGGCATACTCGGCCACGTCCGGCTCGTGCGTGACGACGATTATGGTCTTGCCCTGCGCATTCAAGTCGGTGAACAGCCCCATTATCTCGCCGCTGGTCTTGGTGTCCAGGTTGCCCGTGGGCTCGTCCGCCAATATGATGGAAGGGCGGTTCACAAGGGCGCGCGCTATCGCCACCCTCTGTTGCATGCCCCCGGAAATCTGCGCCGGAAGCCTCTCGGCGAAGCCCTTCAGCCCCACGCTTTCCAGCATGGACGACGCGCGCTCCCTCTGCTCGTCCGGCGACGCTCCGGAATAGATCATGGGAATGCACACGTTGTCGATTATCGTGCGGCGCATCAGAAGGTTGAAGCCTTGGAACACAAAGCCTATCTTCCGGTTGCGGACCTCGGCCAGGCGGTCGGAGTCCATCCCGCTGACCACCGTGCCGTCGATGCTGTACGCGCCGCCGGTCGGCCTGTCCAGGCAGCCGAGCGTGTTCATAAGCGTCGACTTGCCCGAGCCCGAGGGGCCCATTATCGCGACGAACTCGCCCTCGCCTATCTCGAAACTGATGTCGTGGAGCACGGGATATTCCGCGCCGCCCTCCATGTAATAGGTTTTCTGAAGACGCTCCACCTTGATTACCGGCCGGGCCATCACAGGGGGCCTCCGCGCCCCGGACCGCCGCCCGGACGGCGCATGGCGCCGTTGCCGGAGGCGCCTTTCTTCACGCCCTGCGCATAGTCCGAGATTATCCTGTCGCCGTCCGATATGCCGCCCGCCGATATCTCGGTGAACTTGCCGTCTGTCGAACCCCGGCGGACCTTCACGCCCTTGAGCCTCCGCGAGGAAGCGTCGAACTTATACAGCATGGCCTCGCCGACGCCCACGTTCCTGTTTTCCGGATAGTCGACCATCCCGGCCACGGAATCGTCCGGACGGAACGAGAACACCGCGTTCGCGACGGCGACCACGTCCTTCCTCTCGGCTGTGTTGATGTCCACGAACGCCGTCATGCCGGGCAGCAGCTTCTCGTCCTTGTTGTCTATGCCGACTATGACGCTGTAGACGACTATGTTCTGCTCGGTCGTGGGGTTCAGCCTTATCTGCTCGACCGCGCCCCTGAACGTGTCGGCGGGATAGGCGTCGACGGTGAAATCGACGGACTGGCCCTGCCTTATGCTTCCTATATCGGCCTCGGAAATGCTCGCCGATATCTGCATCTTCTTAAGGTCCTCGGCTATCTTGAACAGCGTGGGGGCGGAAAACGACGAGGCGATGGTCTGGCCCTCCTCCACGTCCTTTGATATGACCACGCCGGACACGGGCGACTTTATCTCGGCGTATCCGAGGTTGGTCCTGGACCGGTCGAGGTTGGAGCGCGCGGTGACGAAGTTCGAATAGGCGCCGGCAAGCTCGGTCTTGGCCTGGTCGTGCTCTATCTGGGCTATGTACCCGCTCTTGTAAAGGTCGGCGTAGCGCCTTTCGTTGAGCTTGGCCAGGTCGTACTTCTGCTGCGCGTCCTTGAGCTTGGCCTCGTTCGACTTGACGTCCTCCACCAGCAGCGACTTGTCCACCACGGCAAGGAGCTGGCCCTGCTTCACGCGCGAATTATAGTCGACGTATATCTTGTCTATCTTGCCGGAGACCTGCGCGCCGACGCTCACCACGTTGACCGGGCTCACGTTGCCGTTGGCGGAAACGGACGCCCTTATGTCGCGGCGCTCCACCGCCGCGTACTCGAAGCTCGATTCCTTCAGAGCCGCAGACTTGGCGCCGCCGAAGAACACCTTATAGACCGCGAACAACCCGGCGGCGGCCAACGCATAATATATCGCCTTCTTTCTCATGTTCCCCTCTCGCCTCATTTATTCCTTGCTCCCCTTATTTCCCCGGCGCTTCCGCCCCTTTCGCCGGCAGGTTCAAGCTCTGCAGCGAAAGCTCGCCCGCGGCCCGAAGCAGCATTATCTTCGCCATGGACACGCCGTAGTGCGCGGAGATGCGCTCCTTGCGCGCCATGATAAGCCTCGACTGCGCCTCCATCAGCCTTATGATGTCGCCCTTGCCGGCCTGGTACGAGCCGGAGGCGACGGCCTCGTTCTCTATCGCGCTCTCGTACATCTTGTGCGCCAGGGACAGGCTCTTGAGGCTGGTCTGGTAATCGTTGTAGGCGTTGACCACGCTAAGCTCCACATTCTGCCGGGCGGAGCGGTAGCTCTCTCGCGCCTGGTCGTACTGGAGGCCGGCGGTGCGGTACGAATACGTGTCCTCGAACCCCGTGAATATGGGCATGGACACGTTTATGCTCGCGCTGTAATTCTTGTTCTGCGTCTCATAATCGTCGTCGAACCCGGAGGTCACTCCGGCGCGGGCCGAAACCGACGGAAGCCACGAGGCGCCGGAGCGGAACAAAGCCGCCCGGGCCGCGGAAACGTCGGATTCGCTGGCCAGCAGGTCGGGATGCTTCTTCAAAGCCGTCCTTATTATGTCGTCCACGTTGTCCGAAATCACGCGGGACGACACGTCGCCCTTGCTCTCGGCCACGGAATAGTCGAGGCCCGGCGGAAGCCCGAGAAGGCGGGCGAGCGAGGCCTTGGCGTTCTTCAAAACCTGCTCCTGCTTCGTCTTGTCAAGCTGGGCCTGCACGAACGCGGTTTCGGCCTGGAGCTGGTCGGCCTTAGAATTCATCCCCAGGACGAACTTCTTGCTCGCCAGCTCGAAGCTCTTCTTCGTAGCCTGCTCGTTCATGTCGGCGGCGGCGAGGGCCTCTATGCCGGAAAGCACCTGATAATACGCGGATATAGCTTCGTAGGCGATCTGCTGGAGCACGGAATTGTACTTGAATTGCGCCGAGTTCATGGAACTGTACGCCTGAACCACGCCAGCCTCCCGCGCGCCGAAGTCGAACAGGAGCCAGCTGAGGTTGAGCCCGCCGGATATCCCCTTCTGGTGCGGCATGTCGTACTCGGAGGGCTTTACAATATAGTTCTTGCTGTCCGACACGCTGCCGGTGGCTGTTATGTTCGGAAAATACGACGAAATCGACTTGGCAAACCCTGTTTCGCCTATCTGCGCCGAAAGCCAGGCGGAGCGCGTGCTAGTGTTGTTGCACATGGCCAGCTCCACCACGTCGCCCAGATTGAGCGCGTCCCTGCCTATGTCCTTGGCTATATTGCACGCCGGGCTTATATCCACCGACCGGCCCGCGGAGAACGCCGGGACGGACAGAACGGCCAGCAACGAAACATATACCGCATGCCTCAACATTTTTCCCTCATTTTTCACAAGGTTACTGTATATCCTGGCCGGCGCGCGGTCAAGAAAAATCTCAAGGCCCCTATTACCCGGAGAAAACTACGCGGCCCTGCGCGAACCCGTCGCGAAGGCCCCCACCTCGGCCTCGAGCGACACCATCTGTCCGTGCGCCTCCTCGAATATGAACGACTTGATGCCGGCGGCCAAGTCGGCCTCCGTCATGTCGCGGGTCGAGGTGCCGAACGACTGCCTCTTTATTTGGAACGACGTGTACGCGCCCAAAAGGTCGCGGCGATCCAGGGCAACCAGCTCGGCCCCGCGGCCGATATGTATGTTGCGGGCTATCGCCTCTTTCAGCGAAACGGTTTCGCCGGATGCGTTGACCCACACCGTGTCCTCCAGAATGCCGTCGATTATCGAGCTTAATATGGTCTTGTTCTTCGATTCCATCTTCCTCTCCATCTCCCAGCGGAACGCCCGCTTGATACATTTATGAATCATCCCGATTCTGTTGTCAAGTAAAAAATGAAATTTATTTGAAAATATTTTTATATATGGCGTTTTGGCATAAAAAACCATTCGAGGATATGGTTTTGTCATTGACAACCATAAAATGCCAGTTTAGAATCGATTCTGCAACTATTTGAATTATCGACCTGCGCGGATTCTGCCGGGCCGGAATGAAAGTAAAACAAAGCATGCTGTTCCTAGGCACCATATCGAACAAGGTCGACGCGAAAGGGCGGGTGTCCGTGCCCGCGGACTTCCGTGCGGCGGCCCGGGGCGACGAATTCCAGGGCGTGGTGCTGTACCACTCGTTCGTGCAGGAATGCATAGAGGGCTGCACCATGGACAGGCTCGAAAAGCTTTCCGACGCCACAGACGGGCTTGACGTGTTCGGAAACGAGGCGCAGAACCTAAACTTCCTCATATTCTCGGACGCGCGCCAGCTCGCCTTCGACGTGACGGGGCGCATAGTCCTGCCGGCCGACCTTCTGGAATTCGCCGGAATTTCCGGCGAGGCCCTGTTCGTGGGAAAGGGCAAGACGTTCCAGATATGGAACGAGGCCAAGTTCAGAAAGGCGCAGGAGGAGGAGCGCAAGCGGGCGATCGCCTCGCGCCCCTCGCTCAAGCTATGAGCCACACTCCGGTATTGCTCGGCGAATCGATAGACGCCCTTCGCGTCAGGCCGGGCGGAACGTACGCCGACGGAACGTTCGGCGGCGGCGGATACTCGCGCGAGATACTTTCGCGCGGAGGCAGCGTCATAGCGCTCGACCGGGACGCCTCCGCAGCCCCCGCCGCGCGCGTGCTTTCAGAGGAATACGGCGCGCGGTTCGAGTTTTACAATGAAAGATTCTCGCGCATGGCAGAGATGCTTGACGGCCGGAAAATAGACGGCCTGGTCCTGGACCTAGGCGTGTCGTCCATGCAGATAGACGAGGCGGAGCGCGGATTCTCGTACATGCGCGACGGACCGCTCCTGATGGCCATGGGGCTGAACCGCACCGATGCCTTTGAAATAGTCAACGGATATCCGCCAGAGAAAATAGCCGACATAATATACAGGTACGGCGAGGAGCCGAAGTCCAGGCAGATAGCGCGCGCAATCGCGGCCGCGCGCCCGATAGCCACGACCCTGAACCTGGCCGCGACAATCAGGAAGACGGCCGGCGAACGCGCGGTGCCGAGGGTCTTCCAGGCAATCCGAATCGCGGTCAACGGCGAGCTGGACGAACTTGACTCCATACTGGCCGCCAGCGCGGACATGCTTAATCCCGGCGGGCGGCTCGCGGTCGTGAGCTTCCATTCCTTGGAAGACCGCATGGTCAAGGACTTCATGCGCGGCGGCCCGGCCTCGACGCATGCCTCCCGGTACGTCCCGGAAAGCGCGCCGGGCGCAAGTTTCCCCTTTAAGCAAGTCGGGAAAAATGCTATAATGCCAAGCGAGGCCGAGGCGCGCGCCAATCCGCGCGCGGCTTCGGCGAAACTTCGCGTGGCAGAGAGGATATGAGCAACTGGCTTAGAAATTCGCTCATCGCCGCATGGTGCATAGGCGCCGGCGCGGCCATGGGCGTGGTGGAATACCGCATCACCCGCCTTGAATCCGAGCTGGACGGGCTTGAGCGCGCCATATCGGCGGCAGAAGAGGAGGGCAGGGCCCTGCTCAGCGAGGAGGCGAAGTACTCCTCCATCCGCCGCGTGCGCGAAGAGGCGAAGAGCCGCGGCCTAATCCTCGTCCCGGCGAAATACGTAGAAATCGAATCCATACCGGTCGACCCGAGGTTCGAGAGATGATAGCGCTTGTCCGGACTATGCAGATACCGGCGGAAGGAGAGGAAGCCCCCATAGAATGGTTCGGAAGGGCGGCCATCTCCGGCTATGCCGTCCGGCGGATAAAAATCTTCATGTCCGCGCTGTGGGCCGCGCTTCTCATCTTGTTCGCGGGCGTCGCGCACGTGCTTCTCATGCCGGAAAAGAACGCCGGCGAGCATTTCGCGCGCGCAGGGCGCCGCCGTCCGGACATACTGGACCGCAGGGGGAACCCGATGACTATGAACCTCGTCTCGTACGACCTTTGGATAAACCCCAGGCAGATGGCGGACACGGGCAATATAGCCCTCCTCGCCGGGATAACGCCGGTCCCGCCCGTTCCCGAGGACGGACGCCGGATCCGCGTGCAGCGCAACATGAAGCCGGAGGCCGCGGATATGATAATGTTCCTCGGCGAGCCCGGATTCGAACTCGAGAAAACGAGCGCGCGCGAGTATCCCGACCCCATGTTCGCCCATATCCTCGGCAGCACGGACGTGGACAACAGGGGCATGGAGGGAATAGAAAAATACATAGACGACAACGGGCTTGAGGCCGAGCGGGAAATCCGCCTGTCGATAGATTCGTACGTGCAGGAGGTCGCGCACCGCCGCCTCGGCCAGGCGATGGCGGAAATGAAGGCCCTTTTTGCAGCCGGAATAGTCATGGATTCTAAGACCGGCGAGATACTTGCCCTCGTGTCCCTTCCGGACTGGCCGGGCGGAAGGAACCCGAAGGCGGACAAGAAATACAACAACCACGCCGTGCTGGACGTGTTCGAGCTGGGCTCGGTAATGAAGATATTCAACCATGCTCTCGCGATAGAAAGCGGCTATCCGGCGGACAGGACGTTCAACGTGGCCAGGCCGTTCATGGTGGGCGGATACCGCGTCAGGGATTCGCACCCGCCGAAGAACGTGATAAACATGGACGAGGCGTTCGCGTATTCGTCGAACATAGCCTCGGCCATGATAGCCCGCGACCTAGGCCCCGAACTGCAGGCCGGGTTCTTCGCCAGGCTCGGCTTCAAAAACAAGATGCCGTTCGAGCTCCCGGAGCGCGGAAGCCCGCTGTGGCCGAAAAAATGGACCGAGCACACGAACTCGACCGCCGCGTACGGATACGGCGTGTCGATATCCATGCTGCACTTCATAGCCGCGGCGAACGCCATACTAAACGACGGCATGTACGTGCCGCCGACGATACTCAAGCGCGCCTCGCCCCCGGAAATAAGGCAGGTAGTCAAGATCGAAACGTCGCGCGAGATAAAACGCCTCATGAAGAAAGTCATGGACGAGGGCACGGGGCAGAGGCTCGGGCTCAGGGGCTCGGACGTAGGCGGAAAGACGGGCACCGCGCAGAAGCTCGGCCCGGACGGAACGTACCGCGACGACAGGATGCGCACATTCTTCTTCGGCGCCTATCCGATAGACAATCCGAGGATAACGTTCGTCGTAATGCTCGACGAGGCGGACAACAACGGGTGCGCCCTCGCCTCGTGCACGGCGGCGGCGGCGGGAACCGAAATAATAAGGGAGCTCAGAGAACCATGACCCTATCGCGCAGATGGCGCCGCCGGCGCGGCGGACGCGCTATTTCATGCCCTTGAATACGGCCCCGCGGATATCGCAACAGGCAGCGGTCAGGGCAGGAACCTTATTTCGGGCTCCAGCTCCACCCCGAATCGCTCGCGCACCCTTTCTTGCACCAACGCCATCAGCGCCGCTATGTCGGCCGAGGTCGCGCCGCCCAAGTTGACTATGAAATTCGCGTGGAGCCTAGAGACCTCGGCCCCGCCCAGCCTCGCGCCCTGCATCCCCGCGTCCGCGACAAGCCTCCACGCCGACCGGCCCGGCGGATTCTTGAACACGGATCCGGCGGTCTTGGCCCCGGTAGGCTGGACGGCGTTCTTTTTTTTCAGCATGTCCGCGATGCTTTCGCCTTTCCCGCCGCCCCTGAGGCGCACGCGGATTACTATCGCGCCCTTTGGAATCTTCGACGAGCGGTAGCCGAGGCCGAGCTCGTCCTTCAGAAACGTCCTGATACGCCCGTCCGCGACGTCCATCAGGTCGGCCGAAATTACTATATCCCTCACCTCCCGCCCGAAGCAGCCGGCGTTGGTGAGCAGGGCCGCGCCGATGGAGCCCGGTATGCACGCGAGGAACTCGAACCCCGGCGCTTTTGTCGCGAGCAGGGAATCCGGCACGCCGGCCTCGGCTACGATATCGCCCCCCTGCGAGCCTATCCCAGCCAGCCTCGCCAGGCGGATCGTCGTGCCCTTTACAACGCCGTCGCGCACAAGGACGTTCGAGCCGAGCCCCAGCACGTGCACCGGCCCGGAATTCGAGCGCAGGAACGAAGCGAGCTCGCCCACGCTTTCAGGCTCGAAAAAAAACTCCGCCGCTCCGCCGGCCTGGAACCGGGTGAAATTTGCGAGCGGGACGTTTTTCCTTATTTCCGTCATTTGTGGTACTGCAGCAGCGCGAGCAGCTTGTATATCTCGTTCTTGAGCTTTCCGGCCGAGAACGACACGACCATGTCGCCCGGATGCGCCATGTTTACGATTATCCTCGCCACGTCGTCCATGGTGTCGGCGGCGAACGCCTCCGGCATGGCGACCAGAAGGTCGTTCCTGGACTTCATGCCCTCGGCGCTTTCCCGCGCGGCGTAAACCGGCATTATCACGACCCTGTCGGCGAGCGAAAGGGCCTTCGGATAATCGTCGAACAGATCCGTCAGGCGCGAGTACCGATGCGGCTCGAACACCGCGAATATCCCGCCTCCCTTCGCTATCTCCCGCGCGAGCGAGAGGGTGGCCGAGATTTCGGCCGGATGGTGCCCGTAATCGTCGAATATCCGCACCCCGCCCACCTCGCCGACGCGAGAGAACCTGTGCTTGGTGCCGGTGAAGTTCTCAAGCGAGGCGCGCATCTTGTCCTCGGGCATGTCGAGGCTCCGCCCGACGGCTATGGCGGCCAGTGCGTTCTGGACGTTGTGGCGGCCGTAGAGCGGTATGCGCAGCCCCTTCATGACGTTCGAATCGAAATGCGCCCCGTCGTCCGCGATGCGGATGTTCGACGCGGTCAGGTCGGCCGGGCCGTCTATGCCGTACGTGACGGCGTTCTTGAGCTTTTTCGCCATCTCGCGCGTGACGGGATGGTCGTTGCACAGCACGACCATATCCGATGTGCGCGCGGCGAGCCTCTCGAACTCCTCGTGCAGATTCTCCACGGTCTTGTAATAGTCGAGGTGCTCCGGATCGATGTTCGTTATCACGGATATTGTCGGCGAGAAATACCTTATGTTGCCGTAGGCCTCGCACGCCTCCACCACCATCCAGCCGCCCGAGCCGATGCGGTTGTGCGCGCCGTAATAGTTCATTATCCCGCCGTCGATTATGAACGGGTCGAGCTCGCCGAAGTCGAGCATGGTGCCGACGAACGACGTGGTCGTGGTCTTGCCGTGCGTCCCGGCGACGGCCACGGATTTCTTCGTCGACATAAGCGCGGCCAGCATCTCGGCCCTGGGCACGAGGGGAACGCCGAGGTTGAGCTCGACGTTGTCCAGCGGCACGGCGGACGAATACACGACGAAGTCCGCGCCCTCGGCGTTCGACGCCGAATGCCCGATGAAGGTCTTTATCCCGCTCTTCCTGAGGCTGGCGATGTTATCGCCCTCGGACGCGTCGGAGCCCTGCACGCGGAAGCCCCACTTGTGCATGGCCTCGGCCATGGAGCTCATCCCTATTCCGCCTATGCCGGTGAAGTGGTACAGCTTTCCTTTGTCCAGAATCATTTCTCTTCCACAAGGTCGGCGATTTTCGCCGCCGCGTTGACGTTTCCGAAGATTTTAGCCCGAATGGCCATTTTTTCAAGCTTTTTCGGCTCGGACAGCATGCCGTCCAAAACCGCCGCGAGGAGATCGGGACCGAAATCGCGCTCGCGCAGCAATACCGCGCCGCCATTGTCCGCAATCTTGCGCGCGTTCAGGACCTGCTGCTGGTCCTTGTGCTCTATCGGCACGAACACCGCCGGACGACCGACGGTCCCGACCTCGAACACCGTGTTCGCCCCGGCGCGGCCTATGAACACAGAGCATTTGGCAAGAAGCCCCGCCGCGTCCGGGAAAAAGCCTTCGACCGCGGCGCCTATGCCGAGCGAGCCGTAGAATTCGCGAACCTCGGCCATGTCTTCCGGCCTGGCCTGGTGGAACACGCGCGGCCTTTTCTTCATTTTCGACAAGGCCTCCGGCACGACCCGGGATAGTAGCTGGGCGCCCTGGGACCCGCCCATCACGACTATCGGGCCGCTGGAGTCGTATTTCGCCCTCGCCGCCCGGATTATGCCGGCGCGCACGGGCAGGCCGGTCACGACCGCGCCCTTCGCCACGCCGGGGAACGCCGTAGCCACGCGGGATGCGAACCGCCGCAGGAACATGTTGGCGTTGCCCATGACCGAATCGGCGTT
>JAITSG010000066.1 GCA_031288035.1 Rickettsiales bacterium
TTCTTTTCCTTGACTTCTATTTCGGAGCCTCCGCCGACCTTTATGACGGCCACGCCGCCGGATAGCCGGGCCAGGCGTTCCTGGAGCTTTTCCTTGTCGTAGTCGGACGTGGCTTTTTCGACAAGCGAGCGTATTTCCGAGCACCGGGCTTCTATCTTTTTCTTGTCGCCTGCGCCGTCGACTATCGTCGTGTTTTCCTTCTCGACCACTATCTTCTTCGCGCTGCCGAGATAGCTGGCGTCCACGTTCTCGAGCTTCATGCCTAGGTCCTCGGATATCACGGTGGCCGCGGTCAGGACGGCTATGTCCTGCAGTATTTCCTTTCTTCTGTCGCCGAAGCCCGGTGACTTCACGGCGACTATCTTTAGCCCGCCGCGGAGCCTGTTGAGCACCAGGGTGGAAAGCGCGTCGCCGTCCACGTCCTCGCCCACTATCAGGAGGGGCTTGCCGCTCTGCGCCACGCTCTCGAGTATGGGGAGCAGCGGCTGGAGCGAGGATATTTTCCCCTCGTTCAAAAGCACTAGGGCGTTTTCGTATTCCGCCGACATCTTTTCCGCGTTCGTGATGAAATAGGGCGACAGGTATCCGCGGTCGAACTGCATTCCCTCGACCACGTCGACCTCGGTGTCGAAGCCCTTGGCCTCCTCGACCGTTATGACGCCTTCCTTGCCGACCTTTTTCATGGCGTCGGCGATTTTCTGGCCTATATCCGCATCGCCGTTGGCCGATATGGTGGCGACCTGGGCGATTTCCTCGTCCTTGGAGACCTTTTTGGCCGCGTCCTTTATGTTCGCGACTACGGCCTCTACCGCGCGGTCTATGCCGGATTTTATCAGGGTCGGGTTCATCCCCGCGGACACGAGTTTCGAGCCTTCTGCGTATATCGTCTGGGTAAGCACGGTCGCGGTGGTGGTGCCGTCGCCGGCATCGGTCGCGGCCTTGCTCGCCACTTCCTTGACGGCCTTGGCGCCCATGTTTTCAAACGGGTCCTTGAGGGGGGTTATTTCCTTGGCGACGGTCACGCCGTCCTTGGTTATTTTCGGCGGGCCGTAGGACTTGTCTATCATGACGTTGCGCCCCTTTGGGCCGAGCGTGACCTTCACGGCGTTCGCGAGCGCGTCCACGCCGGACTTTATCTTGTTGCGCGCTTCCGTTCCGAATGAGATTATTTTCGTTGCCATTTGCTTCTCCTTGGTGTCTTGATGCGTTGTTTTTAGTCTTCTATGGTGCCGAGGACGTCGGTTTCCTTCATGATGACGTAGTCCTCGCCGTCGAGCTTGACCTCGGTTCCGCCCCATTTCGTGAACAGGACCGTGTCGCCGGCCTTGACGGTCATGGGCTGCTTTTTGCCGTCCTCTCCTACCGCGCCGTCGCCTATCGAGATTACCTTGCCGCGGCTGGGCTTTTCCTTGGCGGTGTCTGGGATGATTATGCCGCCCTTGGTCTTGCTTTCCTCGTCAAGGCGCTTGACGAGTATGTTGTTGAATAAAGGCTTTACTTTCATTCTTTTGCTCCTTTTTTTATTTTTGCACAGGTACTTATAGGTCAGTTCGCCGCAAAAATCAAGTGCGCATAGCGAATTTAGCGCATTTTCGGATATCCGGGCCGGAAAGTCCGCGATATGGATTGCTTCGGCCTGGTTTTTGGAATATAATGTCAAAAAAGGAGCTGCAAATGGGGTATGATGCGTCGTCATCCGAAGTTTTCCTTACTCCGAAGGACAGGGAAGGGGTCGATAGGGTAAAGGGTATGCCAAAGGATAAAGTGATTGAGGAGGTCGATAGGGCCTGCGCCGAGGCTCAGATGTGCCTTCTGGACTCGTTGGACGAGATCGAAATGAAGCGTATGTCCGATGAGTCCAGGGCTCCGGGCAAGACGCCCTCTGTGCCGGACTTGGCTCTCGATGGCCGGGACTGACGGAGCGGATAGCGCGCCTTTTTCCGGTTGACAAGCCTTTGTGCGTGGAATAACATCCACCCTGTTTTCGCGGGTGTAGCTCAATGGTAGAGTTCCAGCCTTCCAAGCTGGCCATGCGGGTTCGATTCCCGTCGCCCGCTCCAATCGAATCCGGAGGCCCGCGGGCCGCGGGATTTTATTGGAAGAGACAGCGCCGCCCGAAGGGTCGTTCGCTCCAAAACGCCGTCCCTAAGGGTTGTTATCGTAATATATGGAGGTGAGAATGGGCATGTTTCCTACGGACGATGAAAGAATCGGCGGGCTTGAGCGCGCGAACCGGGAGTTGGAGCTCAAGTACGAGGCGTTTAGGGACGAGGCATACCGTTGTTGGGAGGAGATGGAATCGTGCGGAATCCATTCCGGAAGGGAGGATTTTCAGAAAAAGCTTGTCGAAAGGATAGAGCTGTCTAGGGCCGTCGGCGACAATAAGTCGCGTTGACCTGATGGGACAATAAGTCGCGTTGACCTGATGGTTAGGTATTGTTAATCGGGAAGGGGCCGCCCGTAGCCTCCTATTGCCGCGCGGGCGCGTGCCCGGGATTTTTGACGCCTAACGCCGTTTGCCCAGGCGCGATTTTTTTATTTTCAAGGAGAGCTTCAAGAACAGCTCGCTGAAGCTCGTTTTGTTTTTCTCCTTCGCGTCTATCTCTTTGCCTGCTATGGCCAGGGTGCCTCGGTCGAGGACTTTCTTGCATCCGTCCTTGCCCTCCGGCAGCGGCGCTATGATGGCTGTGATGGTTTGTTCGTCAAGGTTGTTCGCCCTGATGAATTTCACGGCCTCGCGCGCCAGTTTCCATTCGGGCGCTTCGAGGTTGCGGCGCCGCGTGGACATGAATATTTCGTTTTTATCGTGATCATAGTATTCTATGCGGAATTTTATCTTGCCCATGATGTGCTCCTTTGTTGCCGTACAAGACATATTATAGACTAAATATCACATTCGTCAAATAAATTTTATATCTTTTTAGCTTGCTTTTTTTCCTCCTGTTTAATAAGATTCCTCGAGTTGGAAATATCCCTATGGAGATGAAATTGGAAAAAGAGAACCGCGAGATTCTAAGCGATGCCGACAAGTCTGTGAAGCCCACTCCGATAGTCAAGGAGATGCGGTCGAGCTATCTTGACTACGCCATGTCCGTCATAACCGCGCGCGCGCTTCCGGACGTCAGGGACGGCCTGAAGCCGGTGCACCGCCGCATAATCTATTCCATGAACGAGAACAGCTTCGACGCGTCCCACCCGTACCACAAGAGCGCGCGCATAGTCGGCGACGTCATGGGAAAGTACCATCCGCACGGCGACGCCGCGATCTACGATTCCATGGTCAGGATGAGCCAGGATTTTTCGATGGGCCTCGCGCTTGTCGACGGCCAGGGGAACTTCGGCTCCATGGACGGCGACCAGCCCGCAGCCATGCGCTATACCGAGGCGCGGATGAGCAAGGCCGCCGGGTATATGGTCGAGGATCTGGACAAGGACACGGTCGAGTGGCGCCCCAATTACGACGAGAGCACGAGGGAGCCGGAGGTGCTGCCCGTACGTTTCCCGAACTTGCTCGTCAACGGGGCGCAGGGCATAGCCGTCGGCATGGCGACGAACATTCCCACGCACAATCTGGGCGAGGTCATAGACGCCGCGGTGGCCCTTGTCGACGATCCGTACGCCACGGCCGAGGATTTGGCGAAATGCGTTCCGGCGCCGGATTTCCCGACCGGCGGCCTGATACTCGGCCTTGCCGGGTCGTATAGCGCGTTCACGACCGGCCACGGCTCGGTCATTATCCGGGCCAGGACGCATTTCGAGGAGGTCCGGGCCAGGACCGCGATAATAATCGACGAGATTCCCTACCAGGTGAACAAGAAGCAGCTTATCGAGAAGATAGCCGAGCTGGTGAAGGAGAAGAGGCTCGAGGGGATAAGCGACGTCCGAGACGAGACCAACCGCCTCGGCGTGCGCGTGGTGATCGAGCTCAAGAAGGACGCCGTGCCCGACGTGGTGCTCAACACGCTATTCAAGTTCACGCAGATGCAGACTTCGTTCGGCGTCAACATGCTTGCGCTCCACAAGGGGCGGCCGGGCCTGATGAACCTTAGGGACGTTCTGGCCGCATTCATAGGGTTCAGGGAGGAGGTCATCCGCCGCCGCGCGAATTTCGAGCTCAACAAGGCCCGCAACCGGGCCCATGTCCTGGTCGGCCTGTCGATAGCGGTGGCCAACCTGGACGAGGTGATCGCGCTTATCCGATCGGCCAAGGATCCGAACGACGCGAGGGAAAAGCTAATGTCCCGCGCGTGGCCGGCCGAGAATATGCAGGCGCTGATAGGCCTTATCGACGATCCTGACAGCCAGATAACGGACGGCAGGTACGGCCTTACCGAAATACAGGCCAAGGCCATATTGGATTTGAGGCTGCACCGCCTTACCGGATTGGAGCAAGACGAGCTCGCCGCAGAGATACGCGACACAGGCGTCGAGATAAGCCGCCTTCTGGACATCCTGGAAAACCGCGGCCTTTTGATGAAGATATTGAAGGACGAGCTCCTCGAGGTCAAGGAGAAGTTCGCGACGCCGCGGAAGACGGAGATAGTCCCCGGCGAGTTCGAGACGGACATGGAGGATCTTATCGCGCGCGAGGACATGGCCATAACGATCACGAACACCGGGTATATAAAGCGCGTTCCGCTGGCGGCCTACCGGGCCCAGAACCGCGGCGGCAAGGGCCGCCAGGGCATGAACACGAAGGACGAGGATTTCGTGACTGACGTCTTCGTCGCGAGCACGCATACGCCCATGATATTCTTTTCCAACCGCGGCATGGCCTACCAGCTCAAGGTCTACCGCCTTCCGCTCGGCACGCCGCAGTCTGTCGGCCGCGCCCTTGTCAACATACTTCCGCTGCGGCAGGGGGAGACGATTTCGACAATCATGCCGTTGCCGGAGGACGAGGGCTCCTGGGGCGGCTATTCCGTCATGTTTGCGACGTCTAGGGGCACGGTGCGCCGCAACCGCCTTTCCGATTTCATAGGCATACACAAGAACGGGAAGATCGCCATGAAGTTCGACGAGGAGGGGGACAGCCTTGTTTCCGTGCAGGTTTGCGACGACAAGGGCGACGTGTTCCTCGCCTGCCGCAACGGGAAGTGCATACGCTTCCCCGTGTCCGAGGTTCGCGTGTTCCAAAGCCGCAATTCGACCGGCATCCGCGGGATCAAGCTCGAGGATGGGGACGAGGTCATATCCATGTCCATAGTCCGCCGCACGGACGCCGACGCCGACGCTCGGGCGAGCTATGTCAGGAAGTCGCGCGCCCTGCGCCGGGACGATGAGCAAGTCGAGAGCGACGAGGACGCGGTCGTTCGCGACCTGTCGGACGAGGAGTTTGAAAAGATGCGCACGGCCGAGCAGTTCATGCTCGCCGTGACGGAAACCGGGTTCGGTAAAAGGACCAGCCTTTACGAATACCGCACCACGCACCGCGGCGGCTCCGGCATAGCGAACGTCAAGATCGCCGGAAAGACCAGGGCCGTCGTGTGCTCCATGCCCATCATGGATTCCGACCACCTTCTCCTCGTGACCGACGGGGGCAAGTTGATCCGCATGGGCGTTTCCGACATCCGCATCGCCGGGCGCCAGACCATGGGCGTCACGCTGTTCAGGCTTGGCGAGGGCGAGAAGGTCGTCTCCGCCTCCATCGCCCCGGCGGGCGAGGATGACGGGGAGGACGAGGCCGCCATGGCGGACGATGGCGGGAGTGTGCCGGCCGCGTCCGAGCCTGCGCTCGCATCCGCGCCCGAGTCCGGGCCTGCGCCTGTATCCGCGCCCGAATCTGGCGAATCCGTAGGGCCCGCCGACGTGCCGGAGGCTGCGTCCGATATTCCTGCCGGCCCGGTCGAAGACAAGGCCGCCGAGGTGAGGATGAAGGAGGATTTGTTCGGATAATGTTCGGGATAAGTTTTGGCGAGTTTCTGGTAATCGCGCTCCTGTGCGTCGCGTTCGTGCGGCCGGAGGACATGCCGAAAATAGCCCGGGTCATGGCGCGTATCTGGCTTTACGTATCGCGCGTGTGCGACCGGGTGCGCGCGTGGTTCGGCCGCTTTGCCGAGCCGGACGGGGACGTGCAGCCTATGTTTGACGCGTTCCAGAAGCAGATGGACAAGATGAAGCGCAGGATGAGCGAAAGGGAAAAGCTCGACCTGTACGCCGAGATCCGCGACAAGAAGACGCCGAGGCTGGAGTGACTGGTATGCGCGCCGGCCCTCGTAGGAATGACGGAAAATGAAGAAGCATGAGAAATTGCAGGCCATGCCCCTCGGCTCGCATCTGGCGGAGCTGCGCTCGCGCGTCTTGAGGGCGCTCGCGGCGTTCGCGCTCGCGGCGTTCGTGTGCTATCTGTTCCGCCATTCGCTCTACGACGTTATGGCCGCGCCGCTTATGCGCGCGCTCGGCTCCGGGCATATGATATATACGCGGGTGACCGAGGCGTTCGTGTCCGAGGTTTCGCTCGTCCTGTCCGCGGCATTTTTCATAACCAAGCCCTACATGGTGCTCCAGGCATGGCGGTTCGTCTCCCCGGGGCTTTATAAGGGGGAGAGGAGGAGGGCGCTGCCCTACGTGGTTTCCGCCGTGGCCCTGTTCTTCGCGGGGGCGGCGTTCTGTTATTTCCTCGTGTTGCCGCCCGCGCTTCGTTTCCTGGTGGATTTTGTGCCTCCGGCCGAGGTCGGGATGCCGCTTGTCGCCATGCCGAGGATTTCCGAGTATTTCGATTTGTCCCTGTCGCTTATGCGCTCGTTCGGGACGTGCTTCATGTTCCCGGCCGGCGTGGTGCTGCTGGGGCGCATGGGGATATTGTCGCGCGATCTGATGGTCCGCGGGCGCAAGTGGGCGCTTTTGGCGGCGTTCGCCATCGGCGCGATGCTTACTCCGCCCGACGTGGCCAGCCAGTTCATGCTCGCCGTTCCGCTGTACGCGCTGTACGAGGTTTCGCTTCTTTTCGTCGGGAAATAGTTATTGCAAAACTCAGATACGGTTGTATAATGGCCGGGAGGTTGTTTGGATGGGGAAGGTTTCATGAGGAATGCGGTAATATCGTTGATGCTTTTGTCGTTCGTCGCGGGCGCGGTTCCGTTTGCAAAGGCTCCGGCGGCCGAGGCGGCGAAAAAGAAGAAGCGCTCCGGGGGCACGAAGCGTTCAGGCGGCACGAAGAGGCGCTCCGGGGGCACTAAGCGTTCAGCCGAGGAGGCGCCCGCGGCGGAATCCTCTTCGTCCGGCCAGTCATCCGCCGCCGCTCCCGCGGACTTGGCCGCCTGCGCGGCGGAGCTCGAGGTTCTTAAGGTGCGCCTGAGGGCCATAGAGGGCATCTTGAAGGATTCAGTCAAATAAGCTGTTGACTTTCGCACGCCGGATGGTTATTATTTGGCGTCCAGCGAGGTTGTTATGAAGATTAAAAGTTCATTGAAGTCCGCCAAGAAGCGCAGCAAGAATATCCAGCTCATCCGGCGCGGAAAGGCCGTTTTGGTCATAGACAAGAAAAATCCCCGCTTCAACGCGAAGCAGGGATGATGCCCGTGCGCGTTCGGGCGCGTTTTTATCCCTCGCGCCGGACGGAGCCTAGTACTTTATCGTTCCTCCCTCTTCCGCTATCTTGAAGCCGTGGATGTAGCATTCTTTCGCCGTGCCCGGGATCGGGTCTCCGCCGAAGGTGTCGTTTTCGCATGTCGCGCCGTTCTTTACGACGGCTTTTGTGATGATTCCAAAGCGGATTTTGTCTGAAAACATGGGGACGTCGCCCTTTTCGCCCTCTGTAGCGATTATCCGGCCGAGCCCATCATAGCACCGCCCGAGGTACGCCCCGGCCGGGTCCTGCCCTCCGAATATTTCCGGCGTGCATCCGATTTGCACGCCGATATGGTGCGTCGTTTCGGCAAGTTTCCCGTATCCGACCGTCCTTTCGCCGTCCTTGACCACGTCGTTTCCGTCATCCTTCACGAAGTTGGGCTTGAGTTTGTTTCGCATCTTCGCCGCATGTTTTGCGATTAGTATGGTCGCTACGCCAGCGTATTCGGCGGCCAAAGCCGCGCCGATAAGCGGGACGAAGGCCGCCGCGTTCGTGGAATACAGGGTTATGGCCATAACCGTAAGGATGGGTTTCGGGAATTTTCTCATCGTCACGCTCCTTTTTCACATCCGAAAAAGATCTCGGGGCGTTTCCGATCATAGTGTTTGAAATGATGCCGCAGTCTTTGGGGTTGCCCCTTGTACATACGCTGCGGCCGCCCCAAGCTGACGCATGGGGTATGGATGATGGCGCATACCACGCCGCAAACACTACGGGCTCGGAAAAGCCCGGATCCTCTCGGATACAAGGCGATTATACCACGGTTCAGGAAGCTATGCAAGTGCGAATTCTAGGACGCGCGTTATGCCGGCCAGATCGCAGCGGGATTTTTCAAGCCTGCGCGGCGCGAATATAGAATGGACGGCCTCTGCCTGGCCTTCGCCTATTTCTAGGAATATGGGGCAGGAAAGGTCGAGCGCGGCGATAGAGCGGTATGCGTCGAGCCCGTCATCTCCGGCGTACAGGGCCGCGGCCGGTTCGTATTCCGACACGTCTCGCATGAGCTTTTCGCCCGCGCGCACGTAGGGCGGGTTCGCGACGGCAATGTCCGCCGCGGGCAGGGCGGCCTTGCTCCAGTCGCCGCATATGAATTCGGCGCGCGCGGCTGTGCCGAGGGCGGCTGCGTTTTCCCGCGCGACGCTTATCGCGCCCGGCGATATGTCTACGCCTGCGCCCCGTGCTCCGGGAAACTGGCGTAAAAGCGCTATGAGAAGGCAGCCGCTGCCCGTTCCTAGGTCTAGGATGAATTTTGGCGCCGCTCCCGCGCGCGATTCCAAAACCGCGTCTACGAGCGTTTCGCTGTCCGGCCGTGGGATGAGGGTGTCGCGCGTGACCTTGAAATCTAGGCCGTAGAATTCCTTGCGCCCGGTGATGTACGCTATCGGCTCGCCGGCCTCCCGTCGGAGGATAAGGGTTGCTAGCTCCCGCTCCTGTTCCCGCATGGGTTTGCGCCCGGCCGCGACCTCCGCGCGCGTGCATCCCATTACGTGGGCCAGGAGGATTTTTCTATCTAAACCAGATATCATGTTTTCCCAAACTTCTCGGAAGCCGGCGGAACATACGGCGGTTTCCGAGGCTTATTTAAGCGAATTTTATGCATGTTCGCCCGATTGCTTAAAATTCGCCCAAGTAAAATATAGAGGGCGGATTGCAGCCTCGAAATGCAAACCCGGATGGCTATATTTTGCTTGTATTGAGGAAGTCGAGGGCCTCGAGCGCCGCCTGCGCCCCGGATGCGGCGGCGATTATCGCCTGGCGGTGGCGGAGGGTGCGCACGTCGCCCGCGGCGAACACGCCCTTAACCGACGTCGCGGTCGAATCCGGTGTCGTTATTATATAGCCGTTCTGGTCTTTTTCGACATTGAATATCGCGCTCTGCGGCTCGCTTCCTATGGCGATGAACAGGCCGGCGGCCTTGATTTCCTTGGCCTCGCCGGTGGCGGAGTTCCTGATTTTCACGCCGGAAACCTCGCCGTCGTCCTCGAGTATCTCCTCCACCGTGGAGTTGAGCTCGACCGAGATAAGCTTGGATTTCATGATATGGTCTTGGACGAGCTTTTCCGCCTTGAGCTCGCCTCTCCGGTGGACGAGCGTCACGTGCGAGGCGAGCGTCGAGAGGTGCAAAGCCTCCGCCGCCGCGCCGTTTCCTCCGCCGACGATTGCAACGGGCTTGCCCCTGAAGAAGAAGCCGTCG
>JAITSG010000085.1 GCA_031288035.1 Rickettsiales bacterium
GAGAAAACATGCGCAAAGTTTTATTATTCTTGGCCGCCGGAATAATTTCCTCCGGGGCCCGCGCCGCCGCAACCTACCAATGCCTGTCCTGCCCTCCGGGGAGTTATTCGGACTCCGGGGCTACTGGCTGCAAGCAGTGCCCGGCTAATCACTACTGTCCGGGAGCTATGACAAAGCTCGCGTGCCCGGCGGGGGCTACTGCGGCGGCGGGGAGCATATTCGCCAGCGATTGCATAGTTCCTCCGAGCGGCCCTACGGGGAAGGGCGGGCAGTACTGCGCTGCGACGAACAAGAACGAGTGCACGGCGAACGCGGCGTGGGCGGGGGGCTCGAATGTGTGCAATGGTAACGGTCCTGGCTGGACGGCATGGGACGGGACAAGTTGGTCCGCCAACGGCGGTGTATCCATAGGTACTATAGCGTACAAGGCGCAACAGAACGGCTACGGCATACAGGCTAGCACGTGGGCGTGCAATGCGAGCTCCAGCACGGCTCCCAACGCGGCGAGCGACGCGCAGTGCAGGAGCGGCAGGTATTGCTGGTGCGCGTACTCGAAATCGCCGGATACTAGTGCCTCTACATTCTCCTCGGGAATTTGGTCCTCCTGGATGTTCAGCAATGACATCTTCTCACCGGAGGTTTGCGCGTGTAATTGCGCCGTTGATTGCGCGTATAGCGCTCCACTCAGCGGCGCCGTCAAGTGGTGAGCCCTTTGCGATCGCCATTTAAGGAACGCAAAGAGCTATTTGGAATCCAAGCAAGAAAAATGCCGCATATCCGGCCTTGGATTCCGGGTTCCGGCTTCGCCAGCCCCGGAATGGCAAAATGGCGAATATCAAAAAAATCCCGGAGCGGCGCCCCGGGATTTTTCAACCTTCAACAAAAATTATTTGTTCACGATTTCCTTCAGGGACTTTCCGGCATGGAATTTCGGCTGCTTACTTGCCGGAATCTTTATTTCGGCGCCAGTACGGGGGTTGTGGCCCTTCGTAGCCTTGCGCTTCGTGACAGAGAACTTCCCAAAGCCGATAAGGGTGACTTCGCCGCCCTTCCTCAACGCCTTGGTTACAGTGTCTATAAATGCCTCAAGAGCCTCGGCAGCCTTCGCCTTGGTCAGATCGGCCGCTTCCGCAATCGCGTTGATGACATCTTGCTTGTTCATAATTTACCTCCTTTTAGTTTAACTCCGTGTAGCTTTTCACTCCACGCGTCCGATTCTATGGCTCAGCCATACCGTTGTCAATTAAAAACTCAAGATTTCAGCGGCGTTCAAGGCCATAGGAACATATGGACAAACCGGCATTTCCCGCAAGCCGAGGCGCAGGAAAATATGGACGCGAAACGCCGGACCGGACGGGCGGCGGCGAATGCCTCGCGGCATGGGCGAGGCCACGAGCCGGGCCGACGAGGCGCGACATGGAGGCATGGCCCGCGACGAATCCCGGATATAAAAAAGCCTCCCCTAGGGGAGGCTTTCAAACATATGCCGACCGGATTACTTTATCGCGGCGGCCTCGCGCACGGCCTCGTTCAGCTCCTGGGGCTGGGGCGCGTAGGGCATCAGGCGGTCGCCGATTATGAACGCCGGGGTTCCGCGCAGGCCGAGCTTTATGGCCAGGTCGCGGGTGCGGCGGACTTCCTCGTCAATCTCGGGGTCGGACATTTCCTTCTTGAGCTTGACTATGTCGTACCCGGCCTTCTTGGCGAGGTTGAGGACGGTCGCCTGTATCTTGGCATCGAGCTCCTTCTCGGTAATCTTCTCGTTCTCGCCGACCTTCGGAACAAGGTTGCCGGCCATCATGGCCTCGTGAAACGCGGCGACGTTCGCAGGGTCGAGCCTCTGCGCGGCGATTACCGCCTTGGCAGGGGTGAGGGACACCTGGGGCCACAAGACGAAGTTCTTAAGCACGACCTTGAGCTCCGGGTTGTTGGAAACCGCGATGGAAACCGCGGCGGTGGCATTCTTGCAATGGCCGCAGTTGTAATCGAAGAACTCGTACATCACGACCTTGCCGTTCGGGTTGCCGAGTATCGGCGCGTACTTGACGTCCTCCTCGCCTATCTGCTTGATAAGCTTCGCGGACTCTATGCGGGCAAGGCGCTCCCTTTCGGCCTCGACAGCCTGCTGGGCATCGTCCATCATCATGGGGTCACCAAGCAGGGCAAGCCTTACGCCATAGCTCGAGACGGCATGCGCCACCGCGACCATAGACGCGAACAAAAGCCCCGCGGGAACGACAATCCCCTTCACGACAGACCTGGACGAGCCGTACTTCTTATTATAATACACGGTTGCCGCGACAAGCGCTATGGCAAGCACGAACATCAGTATTGTCATCACCATGGTTTCTTTCTCCTTTTTGATTCCGGTTGACTGGGTTCAATTCTATATTATAAAAAACGCTAGTCAAGGAAATTGTTCTGCACTACAATCCCGGCATGGGAAAATACTCGGAATTCTATATAGAAGCGCCGGTAGCAAGCGAGGCCGAACGCGCGAACAAAGAAACGAATATCG
>JAITSG010000005.1 GCA_031288035.1 Rickettsiales bacterium
GCAAAGGCCGAATCGCGGCGGGATAGGGTTCGGGGAAGGGTGTCCCTTCCCCGAGGGTGAGTCGGGTTTTTCGGCGCAGGCGGGCAAAGCGATACGGCCGCCCCTCCTATTTCTTTATCACGAATATCCGGTTCTGGGAATCGGGACGCGAAAGCACGCCCTCGTCCTGCATGCGCTCTATTATATTCGCCGCCTTGTTGTACCCTATGCCGAGCCGCCGCTGCAGATAGCTTATGCTCGGCTTGTCGGCCGAACGTATGACGTCGAGCGCCTGCGCATAGAGCTCCTCCGCGCCCGCGGCCTTTATCGCCGCCCTGTCCGCCGCCCCCATGGCGCCGAAGGCCGGCCTTTGCTCGACCGTAACGGCCTCGACATAATCGGGCCGGCGCTGGCGCTTCACAAACTCCGCCACGCGGCCTATCTCGTCCTCGCTTACGAACGCGCCGTGCACGCGGCTCAGGGCGCCGCCCATGGCCATGTACAGCATGTCCCCCTTGCCGAGCATCATCTCCGCCCCGGACTCGTCGATAATCGTGCGGCTGTCTATCTTAGATATCACCCGGTACGCAATGCGGTTCGGAAGATTCGCCTTTATCGTGCCGGTTATCACGTTCACGCGCGGACTTTGCGTCGAGATTACCAGGTGTATCCCAGCCGCGCGCGCCATGGCGGAAAGCTGCGACACCGCGCCCTCCACGTCCTTGCCGGCCGCCTGCATCAGATTCTGTATCTCGTCCACCACTATCACTATGTACGGCATGGGAACTATCGGAATCCGCCGCTCCTCGCGCAGCTCCTCCCCGGTCGAGGAATCGAAGCCCGCCAAAACATCGCGCACGATGAACCGCCCCTCCATGCGGCGCGCCTTCTCGTTGAAACTCTCTATGTTCTTCGCGCCAAGCGAGGACATGTTGCGATTCCGCTCGTCCATCTCGCGCACAGCCCACTTGAGCGCCGCCACGGCCTTCAGGCTGTCCGCCACAACCGGAATCAATAAATGCGGAATCTCGCGGAACATGGCGAACTCCACCATCTTCGGATCTATCAGTATCATCTTGACCTCGTCCGGAGCATAGCGGAACAAAATCGACAGGATCATGCCGTTCACGCCGACCGACTTCCCGCTGCCAGTGGTGCCGGCGATCAGCAGGTGCGGCATCCTCGCCAAATCCGCGAACACCGGACGGCCCCCTATGTCCTGGCCAAGCGGTATGGGCAGCGCGTAGTCGAGCGAATCGTATTCGGAAGATTCGAAAAGCTCGCGCAGGTAAATCATCTTGCGATGTATGTTCGGAAGCTCTATGCCTATCCTGTTCGTGCCCGGTATCAGCGCTACCCGCGCCGTATAGGCCGACATCTTCGACGCGATGTCCTCGGAAAGAGAGGTTATCCTCGATATCTTGACCCCGCGGCCGACCTCCATCTCGAACAGCGTCACCACGGGACCCGTCCTTATGTCCACGACGCGCACGTCGATGTTGAATTCGGCAAGCGCGTCCTCGAGCATCCGCGCCTTCTGGCGGTTGAGCTCGCCGCTGACCGCTATGCCGTCCTTCCTCGGCTTGTCCAGCAGGCCTATCGGCGGCAGGACATAATCCTCGTCCGCGGGCCTCGCCTTCGCCGGGCGCGGCTTCGGCGCGGCGGGCTTTTGCCTTTGCTCCGGCGCAGACGCGGGCTCGGGCGGCCGGGGGCCGCGGCGGATGAAACGCGGAACGGCCGCGGCTACCCTCAGCCTCGCAAGCTTCCCCATGTCGGCGTTCGATACGAAATACAGGGCCGCGAAGCCGACGGCCAGCCCCATTATGGTCGCAAGATACGCCGGGCCGACGAATGCGGCAAGCGCCGCGCCGGCTATGCCGCCCATGCCCCACCTCGCGAAACCAAGGCACATGGCCGGCAGCCCTATCGCGGCCATGAACATGGTAAGACGATAGCCGCGGCGGAGCTTCGCCGGGGCGAGCAGGCGGACGCTCGATATCGCGACGGCGCCGATTATCACCGCAAGACCCGCGCCGAAATACTGCACCAGGAATCCGCGCAGGTCCGCGCCGAACCGGCCCATAAAATGCGTGACCGGGAACGTGGAGGCCGCGTTCGGGGCGGGGCCGAACCCCCCGCTGTCCATAAGGGAGGCGACCATGGATACGGCAAGAATAGCCAGCATTATGCCGCCAAACTTCATCCCCGCGGCCCTGGCCCCGGATTTCAGCATTCCCGAAATTTCAAGACGGCCCGGCATAGAGGAATCACTTCCTCTTGCGCTTCCCGGCAGAACGCTTCGACGCGGCCTTTTTCTCCTCGTCCTCGCCAACGGTCTTCTTGAACACGTTTATCCCCTCGGCAAGATTCTTCATTATGCCGGGAAAACGCCCCGCGCCGAATATCAGCGCGAGTATAAACAGGACGATTAAAAGCTCGAAAAATCCTATCTGGCCCATGGCAATCACAATTCGGCAATCGCTTGTCCGCGACGCTCCGGCGCCTTTCCCGCCGTATTTTAATCGGAAAATTTCCAGGCAATCGCGGTTCTTGGAAACCTTGCTTGAAAATTCCTTCAATCCGC
>JAITSG010000059.1 GCA_031288035.1 Rickettsiales bacterium
GCTCTATCTGCTGCGCGACGGATTTCGCGGTTATCACGGCGTCCATGTCGGCGCGGCGGACCTCTACTATGTTCACATTGACGTCCGCGCCGGCGATCTTGGAGAGTTTCTTCTTGAGCGCGTCTATGTCCGCGCCCTTCTTGCCTATGATAAGGCCGGGCTGGGACGAGAATATCACCACGCTGACCTTTTTCGCGACGCGCTCTATGATGACCTTGCTTACCGAGGCGTTCTTGAGGGTCTTTTCGACGAGCTCGCGCAGCGCTATGTCCTGCAGCAGCTGCCTGGAGTATGTTTCGCCGACGGCGAACCACCGGGAATCCCACGTGCGGTTTATGTCAAGGCGAAGCCCTATCGGATTTGCTTTCTGTCCCATTATTTCGCCTCTTTTTTATCGGCCGCCCTGGCCGTGGTTGTCTTGTTCGCTTTCGTTTTGGCCTCCTTTTTCGCGGGCTTTTTCTCGCGTGTTTCGGCCCGTTCTTCTACTACTATCGTTATGTTGGAATAGGGTTTGAGTATTGAGGCGCCGCGCCCGCGCGCGCGGGCGTGGAAGCGCTTCATGACAAGGGCCTTTCCGACCCAGGCCTCGGCGACGAACAGCTTGTCCGCGTCCATGCCTAGGTTGTTCTCGGCGTTCGCGATTGCCGAGAGGACGAGCTTCCTGACCTCCGGCGCCGTTCCCTTTTTCGAGAACGTAAGCTGCTCTATGGCTTTCTGCGCCGAAAGGCCGCGTATGCTTTCCGCGACGAGGTTGAGCTTCTGCGGCGAGCCGCGGAGCATCTTGATTGTCGCCTTCGCCTGTTTCTTTTCCAGCTTTTTTTCAGCCATTTTCATTGGATCCTATTTCTTCTTGGCCGGTTTCTGGGCCGAGGACTTCGAGGACTTCGAGGATTTCGAGGATTTCGAGGATTTCGATGTCTTCGAGGACTTCGACGCGGCCTGTGACTGGGCGGTTTCGTTTTTCTTGTGTCCCCTGAACGCGCGGGTAAGGGAGAATTCGCCGAGCTTGTGCCCGACCATTTCGTCCGAGACGAGAACGGGTATGAACTTGTTCCCGTTGTGCACGGCGAAGGTGAGCCCGACCATCTGCGGCAGCACCGTGCTCGCGCGGCTCCAGGTCTTTATCGGCTTCCTGTCGTTCGTCTCGTTCGCCTTCTCGACCTTTTTGAGGAGCGAGGGGTGGATGTTCGGGCCTTTCCATACAGAGCGTGTCATCCGTACTCCTTATTTCTTCTTGTTCAAGTGGCGCGACCGGAGTATGAACTTGCCGGTCAGCTTGTTGGTTCTGGTGCGGTATCCCTTCGTCGGCTGGCCGGTCGGGCTTACCGGGTGCCTGCCGAAGGTGCGGCCCTCGCCTCCGCCGTGCGGGTGGTCGACCGGGTTCATCGCGGTTCCGCGGACGTGCGGCCGGCGTCCCTTCCACGCGCTCCTGCCGGCCTTGCCGAGGTTGACGTTGCGCTGGTCCGGGTTGCTTACCGCGCCGATGGAGGCGTAGCAGTCGCCGGGGACCACGCGGAGCTCGCCGCTGCTCATTTTTATCTGCGCGTACCCGCCGTCCTTTCCGGCCAGGCTGGCGTAGCATCCGGCCGAGCGTGCGAGCTGTCCGCCGTGCCCGGGCTTCATCTCGATATTGTGTATTATCGTGCCCATCGGTATGTTCCTGAGCGGCAGGGCGTTGCCTATCTGTATGTCGGCTTTCTCGCCCGCCACGACCTTCGCGCCGGGGACGAGCTTCTGCGGCGCGAGTATATAGGCCAGGCCGCCGTCCTCGTATTTGATAAGGGCTATGAAGGCCGTGCGGTTCGGGTCGTATTCTATGCGTTCGACCGTCGCGGGCATGTCGCGCTTGGCGCGTTTGAAGTCTATGACGCGGTACCGCCTGCGCGCGCCGCCGCCCATGTTGCGGTTGGTCTGGTGCCCCTTGTTGTTGCGCCCGCCGGTTTTCTTGATTCCGACGGTAAGCGACTTGACCGGCCCGCCCTTGTGGAGCGCGCTCTTGTCGACCAGCGAGGTTTCGCGGAGCGATGGGGTTACGGGATTGTACGTTTTCATTGCCATTTTTTACTGCCTTGCCGATTCATTTGACGCCTGATCCAGGCCCTCGCCGGCCTCCCGCTTCGCCGCTTGGAACATCGCTAACGCGTCGTGGTCTGTCATAGGGGACACGCGTGAGAGCCTGAATATTATCTTGCCGTCCTTATCGAAGAAATATTTGCCGTAATAATGCGGATCTTTGGCTACCTTCGTCCCGGACTCGGACAAATGCTCGCGCACGGCGACGGCTCCGTCGTGCGTTTTGGCGTCCGGAGAGGAAAGCCACGCCAATCCGACCCTTTGGACGGAATCGACGGGCTGAGCGGAATATAGGAAAACAGCAATCCTCTGGCCCTGCGCGGCCTTGCATTTCAAATATCCGTTGTTGACTTTCAAATACACGTTGCTCATCTACGCCTCTGTTCCCGCGCTTAAATCTATCGTGTTGCCTTCGGCCAGGCTGACATAGGCTTTCTTGAGGGCCGAGGTGCGGCCCCTGACGCCGCGGAAGCGCCTCGCCTTGCCCTGGCGGTTGACTATGTTGACCTTGGTGACCTTGACGTTCCATATGCCCTCTACGGCCCTTTGGATTTCCTCTTTCGTCGCCTTGGGCGCGACCTCGAACACAGCCTTTCCCTGCTCGGTGACGAGCGAGGTCTTCTCCGTTATCACCGGGCGAAGCAGGCTGTCGAAGCTCTTGGCCGAAAGTTTCGTTTCTTTCTTATCGGACGGCATTTTTGTTCCTTCCTTCGTATTCAAAGGCCATGCCCGCACCTGCGGCGAACGCATTGACGATGCCTTCTTCGTCCCGGCTTTCTAAACGGGCGGAATAGCGCTTCAAGATGGCGGTCTTTTTAGCCATCAATGCATCAAGTTCCCTTTCAGCCCTCAATGCATCAAGTTTCCCTTCAACCCCCAATGTTATCTTGTCTATCAGTTCTTTTTTCCTTCTTTCTATGTTGTTGAGTATTATCGACATCACGCGCCTAGCCTTTCGTTTATCGCCGCGACCGCGTCCTTGGTGAGGACCAGGACGTCGTGGCGGATTATGTCGTACACGTTCGCGCCTATCGTCGGAAGGGCGTCCGCGTTCGGTATGCTCCGGATTGCGAGCTTGAAGTTGTGGTCTAGCTCGGCCCCGCCTATGAACAGCACCTTCGATAGCTTCATCGCGTCCAGCTTGGACCTAAGGTCCTTGGTCTTCGCGTTCTCGAGCTTTTCGCTGTCTATGACGGTCAGTTTCTTTTCCGCCGCCTTCGCCGACATGGCCATCTTCAGGGCCAGGGCGCGGATTTTTTTCGGGAGGGAGTAGGCGTGGCTGCGCGGCACAGGGCCGAAGCTTACGGCGCCGCCGCGCATCTGGGGGCTGCGAAGCGACCCTTGGCGCGCGCGTCCGGTTCCCTTCTGGGCGAACGGCTTGCGGGTGGTGCCGGATATTTCGGAGACGGTCTTCGTGCTGTGCGTGCCCGCGCGGCGCTTGGCGAGCTGCCATTTGACCACGCGCGACACGACGAAGCCCTTGGGCTCCACGCCGAACACCAGGTCGGAAAGCTCTATCGAGCCGGCCTTCTTGTTGTCCAATGTCATAACGTCTAGTTTCATTTTACTTTCCTATCGGATTTCACTCTACCGCCCCGCCGTATATGGGGATGTTGGAGACAAGGTGTTTTTTATCTTGTCGACCATATATTCGGGAATACCGAACAATCGGTATTCGTTCCTAAGGTCTATGCCGACATAGTTGGGGACGCAGTTCCAGTCTCCGTCTCCGTCGCCGGAGCCGCTCCTGTATACCATCTTGCTGTCGGTGTCTATTACTATAAGCATGTTATTCCTTCGCCTCCGCCGGAATTTCACTGGTTTCCGCCGGAGCTTCCTGCGCCTGCCCTGCCGCGGCCGGTTCCTCGGCGGGCGAGGCCTTCGCCTCTTCGTCCGGAGTTTCCTTCTCCGCCTTCTTGGCGGACTTCAGCCCGGCCGGGAAAGGAGCATCCTTCGGCGCGGCGCGCTTCACCGCGTCCTTTATATATACGACGCTGCCCTCGGCGCCCGGCACCGCGCCCTTGACAAGGATATAGCCGTCGTCGTCGTTCGCCTCCATGACCACCAGGTTCTGGACGGTTATGGTTTCGTGTCCCAGGTGGCCGGGCATTTTCTTGCCCCTGAACACCTTGCCCGGATCCTGGCGCTGTCCGGTGGAGCCGAGGCTCCTGTGCGAGACGGACACGCCGTGGCTTGCCTCCAGCCCGCGGAAGTTCCAGCGCTTCATGCCGCCGGCGAAGCCCTTTCCGATGCTGGTGCCCTGGACGTCCACGAACTGGCCCTTGACGAAGTGCGATGGGGCTAGCTCGTCGCCTATCTCGAGCGCGCAATCGATCGAAACCCTGAATTCGCCCATGACGGCGGACTTCGCGCCGGATTTCTTAAGATGGCCGGCGACGGGCTTGGATATGCGCTTGTCCTTGGCCGTCCCCATGCCGAGCTGCACCGCGGCGTATCCGTCGCGCTTGATGGTCTTGACGTCTGTGACCACGCATTTTTCGACCGCGAGCACGGTGACGGGCACGTGCTTGTTGTCCTCGAATATCCTGGTCATCCCGACCTTGCGTGCGATAAGTCCGGTTCTCATTTCAAAGCTCCACCTTCACGTCCACGCCGACGGCGAGGTTGAGGTTCATAAGGGCGTCCACCGTCTGCGGCGTGGGATTCAGGATGTCCAAGACGCGCTTGTGCGTGCGGATTTCGAACTGCTCGCGCGATTTCTTGTTGACGTGCGGGCTTCTGTTGACGGTGAATTTCTCGATTGACGTGGGAAGGGGGATAGGCCCGATTACGTCGGCGCCGGTGCGTTTTGCGGTCGCGACTATCTCATGGACCGATTCGTCCAGAACTTGGCTGTCGAAAGCCTTGAGGCGTATCCTTATGTTCGAGTCAATCATAATTGTTCCTTTTAATGACAAACAGCAGTGTAAAAACGCCAAGATTATATACACCTGTTCGCCAAATGCAAGCACTTTTTGAAGGGGAAGCGCGCGTTTGGGCGTTTTTTCAAGTCCTGCGAAATCAAAAGCCACTAGTCGCGCGTTGCGGCGGCTCCTGGCTTCCAAAGACGGCTTCGCGATTCTATATGGGATGGCCGGGGAAAGCAAGGGAAATCTTGCGCAAGGCCGGGAAGCCGGGCTTCCGCGCCCCTTTGTCACCCCGGCGACTTGTCTCGGCGTAGCAAAGCGAAGCCGGAAGGCGGGAATGACAATAAGGCCCGCCATTTCCGCAAAAGGTGAAAATAAGGCAAATTACCCGCCTGGATTCCGGGTCCGGCTTTGCCGTCCAGGAATGACAATAAGGCCCGCCATTTCCGCGGCACGGCCCCTATTTCTTGCCCGTAGCCTTTTCCCGGATTTCCTCGGCCACGTTCGGAGGCACGTCGGCGTAGTGGTCGAAAGTCATGGAGTACTGCGCCCGCCCCTGGGACATGCTGCGCAGCGTGTTCACGTATCCGAACATGTTTGCGAGAGGCACCTTGGCCGAGACCACGCGGGCGTTGCCCTCGGATTCCATGCTAGATACCTGGCCTCGGCGGCTGTTTATGTCGCCTATTATGTCGCCCATGTATTCTTCGGGCGTGATGACGTCGACCTTCATTATGGGTTCCAGAAGCTTGGGCTTGAGCTGGGGCATATGCTCGCGGAAGGCGGCGCGCGAGGCTATCTCGAACGCCATGGTGGACGAGTCTACCTCGTGGTATCCGCCGTCGAACAGCACGACCTTGAAG
>JAITSG010000026.1 GCA_031288035.1 Rickettsiales bacterium
GTCGCGGAGTTTTTCCGCGTCCATTTCGATATTGTGGCGGGAGATTGGCCGCTCGGACACGGGCGGGGCTATCTTTCCGTCGGCGTATATGTCTATGAGCTGGGCGTTGCCTACGCTTAGGAACTGGTCGGCGGAGTCGGGCACGTGGTAGACGTCGCCGGGTTCGAGTATGCTTTCGAACACCTTTTCGCCGGTGCCGGAATCGTTGTCGGCGGCATCTTCGTCGTACTTGAAGAATCCGTCGCGCTTGAGCTTTATCCACACCCTGCCCTTGGCGGCTATTTTTATGCGCGATCCGGACGGGCTGCCGTATTCCGTCGGGCCGCGGGCCTCGTCGCGCGGAGCGTCCGGAGCCTTCGCGACGCTCGGGACGGGAAGCATTTCGACGTTCGGTTCGAAGACCGGGCCGTCGGATTCGGGCTCGTCTATGAGCGTCGCGGCCGGCGCGGGGGTGAAGTCCGGGCGATCCGGCGCTTTCGGCTCGTCCGCAGGCGGGGGCGAGGGCTCGCGGATGGCCGGGGCCACGTCCGCCTGTGCCGGCTGCGCGTCCGCCTGTGCCGGCTGCGCGTCCACCTGCGCCGGAGCGGACTGGTATATGGTCGGCTCGTTATAGTCCGAGCGGCTGTTGAACATGTACGCGACCAGCATCCCGAGGCACAAGATGGCGCCCAGCAGTATGAAATGCGTGGAGTTGACCACCGGGTTTTCGATAAGGGTGTTCTCGTCCGGCTCGTTCGGCGCCGCGCGGGCCGCGGGCGCCCCGTCCGCGGCCTTGTATTCGTCGATAAGCTTCTGGGGGTCGAGGCCGAGGTAGTCCGCGTACGTCCGTATGAATCCTATGGCATAGGCGGCGCCGGGGAGGTTGGAGTATTTGTCGTCCTCCAGCGCGGAAAGGTATTGCGGCTTTATGCGGAGCGCGGCCGATATTTCCTGTATATCGCGGCCGAGTTCTTCCCGTTTTGCGCGCAAGAGGGATCCGACTGTTTCCTTTCTCGCGGGCAGGTCGGAGGAATCGTTCGTCGCCTCGCTTGCCGCCTGTTCCTTCATTTCTTTTTCGTTATACGACATAGCGCTTCTCCTCGTCGTGCCGGACTAGTCCGGCGTCCGGGTTATGGTCTGCGGCCGCATTCGGCCCAGTTGCCAGCGCGGGGACGCGGGCGGTCAGTTCATGGGGGCGAACGGCTTGTTCCCGTCCTGCTCCATCTGTTTCTTGACGGAATCCTCGGGCACCTTTTCCGCGGGCACGGTCTTGACCGCGCGCACTGCCGAGCGGGTGGTTTCCATATTTTCCACGAACGACTTTTCGCTGCCGCTTTCCCGCGCGACAAGCCACGCGAGGACAAGGCATATGGTTATGAAGAGGCCGCCTAGGATATAGGTCAGGCGGGTCACTATGTTGCCCGCGGCGCCCGCGGTGAAGAGGGCGTTTTTCGACCCTCCGCCCATGCCCAGGACTCCGCCCTCGGACTTCTGGATCAGGATAAGCCCTATCATGAGCAGGACTACGATTATATTCAGTACGAATAATGTGTTGATCATTTTTTGTTCATCCTTTTGTTTAGCTCGTCCGCGCTGATTTTCTTTTCCCTGGAATTGACCCTTGAAAGGATAAGGTCCAGCGTCTTGTCCTCGAAGATTCCGGCGCGTACGGCATCCTCGGCGCGTGGATTTTCCGAATAGTATTCTATTATCCTTTGCGACTGCGCCGGGCGGGCCATGGCCTCCGCCATTATGCCCCGGCGCACTTCCTCCGGCGATATTCTTACGTTCTCGCGCTTGCCTATGTCCGCGACTATGAGGCCGAGCCTAACCCTGCGCTCCGCCTCCGGGCGGAGTTCCTTCTTTTCCTTTTCCGCGGTCTTTTCGTCGTGCGCGTGGTCGTGGCCGGCCAGCATGAATTCTACTTCGCTTTCGACCAGGGAGTCCGGCGCGTCGACCTTCGTCTTGGCCAGGGCCTCCAGGACTTCGTTTCTGGCCAGGCTCTTCGCGTTTTCGGCATACCTGCCCTCCAGGAGCTCCTTTATATATCCGCGCAGGTCTGCCAGGCTTTCGCGGCCCAGCTCCTTTGCGAACCCGTCGTTTATTTCCGGGACTTTCTTTTCGCGTATGTCCTTTATCGAAACCTTGAACAAGGCCTTTTTGCCGGCGAGCTTCTCGACGCCGTAGTCCTTGGGGAACGTAACGCTCACCTCCGCGTCGTCGCCTATGCCGTATCCGGTCAGCTTGTCTTCGAATCCTGGTATGAACGATCCGGAGCCGAGCTCAAGCATATGGCCGGATGCCTTCCCTCCCTCGAATTCTTCGCCGTCTATGAACCCGGTGAAGTCTATGGTCAGCATGTCGCCCTTCCTGCTTTTGCGCGGGGCGGCCAAGGGTTCGGCGCTGCGGCGCGATTCCGCCAGGTTTTTAAGGGCCTCGTCTATCTCCCTGTCGCCCGCCTCGGCCTTGAGGCGCTCTATGGTTATCTTCGAGAAGTCTATTTCCGGGACCGGCGGTATTACGCCGAAATCCACGCTGAATTCCAGGGTCCCGGGGCGTTCGAACTTGTCTATGCTCACGTTCGGCCTGCCCGCGACCTGCACGCCCTTTTCGTCGATATAGGCGTCGAACGTTTCGTTCAGGAGCGCGTCTACGGCGTCTTGGACGAATGAGACCTCGTACTTCTTGCGGATGAGGGCCATGGGCACGCGGCCGCGGCGGAATCCGCGCTCCGCATGCCGGGTCTGGAAGTCGGAAAGCAGTTTTGCGATTCTTTCCTCCACTTCCTCAGGCGGGACCGAGAACGACGCCCGCCAGTTCGCTCCGTTTATCTTTTCTTTCGTCGGTTGGACGGCCATAAAAAACTCCTGTTAAATCCCGCGGGCGACACGCGAGCTTTCGCCGGCCCGGCTCCGCTGCGCCAAACGCATTGCAAATCCGCCTGCGCGTCAATGTGGCGAGTATAGGGGAACCGGTTGGATAATTCAAGGAAAAACTTGCCGTGCGGAGGGAATCGCGGGGCTCCGCGATGACGAAATGGCCGTACGTCGCCAGCCTGACGTCCTCTCCCTATTATCTCCACGGCTGTTTTGTCCGGATTCCCCGATGGAAAGTCCGCGCGGTTTTCCGGCTACTTTATTTCGACGTCTTTCCCGAATTCATACTTGCCGGAAGCGTCCGCCTCGAGCTTGACCGTTACCTTTTTGCTCTGCTTGTCGAAACCGAGGACGGCGACCGAGGGGAATGATATGTTCTGTGCGTCGGCTATGGTGAACCTGGCGATGTTTCCGTCTATATATTTGCATCCCGGGCCGAAGCATTCGCTTATGCGCACAAGGCGGTAATTGCCGGGTTCGATCTTTGTGGTGCGGGGGATGGGCGCGCCTGTTTTGGGCGTCATGTTGAACATACCCTGGAATAATGTGACGCGCGGGCCGGTCAGGTATTGGAAATTCAGGTTGTTGTCGTTGTCTTTGACCCAGCTTGTATAAGCCTCCTTTCCATTCCAGCCCCATTGCATGCTGGCCTGCGCGCTCCGCTTCGGGTCCGGTTTGGTTCCGGGTTCGAATTCCGGGAACCTGCCTGTGCATGCCGCAAGAGCAACGCAGATGATGCTAAAAGTCTTATTCATTTTCCCTCCTTTTCAAAAGATACCGGCGCGCCCAAAAGAGCGCGTCGAATTTTAATCTGTCAAGTGGTGCGGATGAGAGGACTTGAACCTCCACGCCGTAAGGCACAAGAACCTAAATCTTGCGCGTCTACCAGTTTCGCCACATCCGCTCTTTGCGCCCGGGCGTTCGCCCGAAAGCTCCGGCGCGCGCAATTATACATCGCGCATTCGGGGAATCAAGGGAAATAAGGGCGGCTGCCGCGCCCGTATGCCTAAAAGCCGGGGAATAGAGGTTCCCCGGCAAAAACATAAGGGATGGTTGGTTCTGCGGGAGGACGGAAAAACCGCCGTGCGGCGGTTTAAAGGGAATAGTCGCCGGGAGCGCGTTATTCTTTGGATCTGCTTTCCTCAAGCGCCTGGCCCAGGACGCCCACTTCTTTTGCCTTGCCTTCCTCGTTCAGGAGCTGGAGATTTACCTTCTTCGTGCCGCCCGCGAACGTCACGTTCTTAGCGCCGGTCGCGAAGCGTTCGTCTTTTTCCAAGCCAGCAGTTTTTTTTATATTCGTCGTGCCCATTTCAAATCCCTCTTTATTTGCGTGCATCATAGCATGCAAAGAGCGGTCTGTAAAGTGTTTTCGAACTCATTATACAAAAAATAATGTGTTTGTCAAGTATTTTTATCCATCATCCTTTCGCGGTCTTGGCGATTCTTTCTTTCGCCCAGTCGGAAAGGCCGTCTTCGTCGATGGTTATGTCGTCGAATATGATGGGTATCCTATTCTGGAATTCCCTCAACAGGGGTATAAGGAGAGTGTATATTGTAGGGTGCGCCTTGGTGGAGGTGCGGAGCCTGAATATGTGCCGCCATTCGCGCAGGTTGGCCGTTATGTTTATGTCGGCCTTGGTGGAGTGCGGCAGCACCATGCGGCACACGTCTGGCTTGTGTCCCTTTTCGGCGAGGGCCTTGTAGGCGTCCTCTATGTCTTGCATGCATTCGAGCCATATGGCGTATTCCTCGGTGCCGGGTTTCAGGATTGGCGGAGCCATCACGGATATTTCGCCGCCGAACCTGTCGCCGGCGTACATGCAGTACCTTGTGGATTCTATTGCGAACGAGGCTATGCGGTGCCTGGTCAAGTCCTTGTAGAATCCGGTGTCGGCGGTGAAGCGCACGGAGATTGAGAAATGCTCTATCATCGCCTCGTGCCCCATCTTCAGGAGGTTGCCTATGAGCTTTTTGGCCGACTCGCCGTCCTGGGTGATCTTGTCTTCGGACTTATAGCATGTGCGCGCTATCGCCTCCAGGTGCTTCAGTATGCCCATGCCGTCTATGGGCGTGAGTATGGCGTACGAAGGTTCTATGACTTTTACCATGGCGGGCTCCTTTCCCTGACCGGACGATGGTAATGCATTGACAAGAAAAAATCAAGGTTGTATAAATCAAGGAAAAACAAGGGGAATAGCGTTATGGGGGCTTTTTCAAAACCCAAATCCAACAAGCATGTTTTCAAAAGGCTCGCCAAAAGGATGCTGTCGCTGACGTTCGTCGGATTCGCCTTGATGCTGGTTTTCGTGTTCGGTTCGGACCACAAGGCCGCGATCAGGGTCGAGGGCGCGGTATTGGACGCCGTGTCGCCGTTGGCCGAGGCCGTGACGTGGCCTTTCCGCCGCGCGGCCGATTTCGTCTCAAGCGTGGGGCGGTTCCGCGTGGTCGACCGCATAAACGTCGGGCTGCAGGAAAGGATACTGGAGCTCGAGCAGGAGATTTCGCTCATGAGGATGGCGCTGGCCGAGGCCGATACGGCGGCCGGGGAGTGTTCGTTTGTCCGTTCCAGGCCGGCGGTGGCGGCGGTCGCGCGCGTCGCGGGACAGGGCGGCGGCGGGCTGACGCGGTCTTACATTCTCGCCGCCGGAAAGGCCGGGGGCGTCGAAAAGTACCAGGCCGTCATGTCGGGCGACGCGCTTGTCGGCCAGATAGTGGCGGTCGGCTCCGACTATTCGCGCATGATGCTTCTGACCGACGCGGCCAGCCGCGTTTCCGTCGCGAACAAGCGTACCGGGACGCGCGCGTTCCTGGTCGGGAACAATTCTATGTATCCCCGCCTGCTCCACCTGGAGACGCAGGACGTGTTCGAGCCGGGCGACGTCCTGGTCACGACCGGGCTCGACGGCAATATTCCGCCCGAGATTCCGGTCGGCATGATCGGCGCGTATTCGTCGGAGGGCGGGATAACGGTGCAGCCGTTCGCCGACGAGGACAGGCTCTGGTTCGTGCGCATCCTTAGCAATCCCGACGCTGCCGGGATAAGGTCGTTCCTTCATGCCGAGGCCGCGAGATGAATCGTTTCAAACGGCAGTCGCTCGTTCCAGTTGCGAAGTCGTGGCTGTCCGCCGCGGTTCCGGCCGTGCTGTCCTTTCTTATCGCCACGATATCGTTCTCGCCCTCGTCGTTCAGGACGCGTCCGCAGCTAGCCGTGATACCGGTATTTTTCTACGCCTTTCGCGCGGACGCCCGCTTCGGCGCGGTGATGGCCATGGCGCTCGGCTGGATGGAGGACTACGTTTCCGGCGCGCCGCTGGGGGCGAACGCTCTGCTGTTCCCGGTACTGTACCTTGCGATACGGTACCAGAAGTTTTTTTCGGTCGGCGATTCGTTTCGCTTTTCGTGGATGGCGTTCTGCATCGCGGCGTTCGCGCTGGTCTTCGCCAAATACGCGCTCGGGTTCTATTTTCTGCCCGGCATGGCGCCGGGGCGTTCGTTCATGGCGTGGCTCTTGCTCGCCGCGTCGTATCCGGCCGTCTACTATGTCCTGAAGGTCCTGTCGGGGAAGGGGGAAGGCGATGCGTGACGCCGAGCTTACCGCCATCCTCACCCGCCGCGCGCTTGTCATAGGGGGGGCCGAGGCTGTGCTGGTCATGGTGCTGCTGGCGCGCCTTTACCAGTTCCAGGTATCGCAGAACAGCAAATATAAGAAGCTTTCCGACCAAAACGCCCTGCGCCTGAAGATACTGCCGCCCCAGCGCGGCGTCATAGCGGACAAGAACGGCGTGGAGATGGCGAAAAACCGGAGTGTGTACGAGATATTGATGATTCCGGAGGAGGTCTTGAGCAGGGGCAAGACCGTGGACGAGATACTCGGCCGGATATCGCTGCTCGTTCCTATTTCGCAGAAGGAGCACGACAAGATAATGTCCGACATCTCGAAAAAGAGGCCGTTTTTCCCGGTCGTGGTGAAGAACTATCTCTCCTGGGACGACATGGCCAAGATACAGCTTGTGAACCTGGAGCTTCCAGGCGTGTCGGTCGAGGAGGGCAAGCAGCGCAGCTATCCCATGGGCGAGGTGTCTTCCCACGCCGTGGGCTACGTCGCCGCGGTGGCCGAGGAGGAGGTGAAGGGTGCCTCGGTGTACGAGCTTTCCCTCCCGGATTCGAAGATAGGCAAGACCGGGGTGGAAAAGGCGCATGAAGGCGAGCTTCGCGGCAAATCCGGCGAGGAGATCCAGGTCGTCAACGCGGTCGGCCGCGTAATAGAGACCCTTGAGACAAGGCGCAAGGCCGCCGTTCCCGGCCGCAACGTCCGCCTCACCGTCGACAATAGGCTCCAGGAGTACGCGTACCAAAGGATAAGCCATGAATCCGCCAGCGCCGTCATGATGGACGTGTTGACGGGCGACGTCCTTTTGATGATATCGGTTCCCGGGTTCAATCCGAACATATTCCAAAACGACATCAACGCGCCGGAGAAATTCGCCGAATACCTGGCCAATCCGTACAAGCCGCTGCTCAACAAGTCGATAGAGGGGCTGTACCCGCCCGGCTCCACGTTCAAGCCGGTGACGCTCATGGCCGCGCTTGCGAGCGGCAAGGCGACGCCCGGCACGCGCCACATGTGCGCCGGCCATTGGCACTACGGCGGGCGGGACTGGCACTGCTGGAACGCCGGCGGGCACGGCATGGTCGACCTGATAGGTTCGCTGAAATACTCGTGCGACGTGTACTATTACAACATAGGGGCGAAGATAAACATGGACGTTATACAGGAGACGGCGTACAAGTTCGGATTCGGCTCTCCGACCGGCGTGGGCCTTCCGGGAGAGAAGGGGGGGCAGGTTCCGAGCCGCACGTGGAAGAAGAATTACCGGAGCGAGGCGTGGTACACCGGCGACACCATCGCGGCGAGCATAGGCCAGGGGCACATCCTGGCAACGCCCATGCAGCTCGCCATGTACGCCGCGCGCATAGCTAGCGGGGGCCTAGCCGTGGTTCCGCGCATAGTCCGCGGCGACAACGACGATCCGAAGTTTCCGGAGATGGACGTGTCGCAAGACGACCTGAAGCTTGTCCAGCGCGGCATGTTCGACGTCGTGAACAGGCCGGAGGGCACAGGCAAGTACGCGCTTATCGAGCGCCACGGCCGCGAGCTTTGCGGCAAGACCGGGACCTCGCAGGTGCGCCAGTTCACGGCCGAGGAGAAGAAATACGGCGTCGACCAGACTCTCTGGCCGTGGGAGACGCGATCGCACGCCTTGTTCATCGGGTACGCGCCCTACAGGAATCCGCGGTACGCCGTGTCCGTGGTGATAGAGCACGGCATAGCCGGCGGCGCGAACGCCGGTCCCATCGCCCGCGATCTGATGCTTAAGGCCATGGAGCTGGGAGGACTATGATGTACCTGCGCGGCGCGAAATCCGGGATGTTCAACTGGCATTTGGCCGCCCTGCTCGCCGTGTTGTGCGCCGTCGGCCTGATGCTTTTGTACTCCGCGGGGCGCACGCCGTGCAGCGCGAGGGGCTGCGTCGCCGCGTTCGGGGGCTGGAGCCCGTGGGCCATATCGCAGCTTCCGAAGGTTCTGTTCGG
>JAITSG010000046.1 GCA_031288035.1 Rickettsiales bacterium
GTCTTTTTCATAGCTTTCTCCTTTTGCCTGTTGAATACATATCTCAAAAGGAGCGGGGAGTTGAAACAATCACAACGAGATGACCCCGCCGGTTTTCCGGAAAATCCGTATTGCATAGCCGGCGGCTCCCCGCACGGGCGGGGATATGGGATTAAAGTGCGATACCGCGCACTCTCGTTATGGGCTGTTTCAAGGCCCGGCATCCTTTCGGATACTGTCGGCAGTATAGAGGGCATAATGAGGCATACGCCACGCCGAGGAATTCCGGCGTAGGCCGGAACGACGGAAGAGCCCTATTTCGCGGTCGCGACCATAGCCTCGCGTATAGCGCGGCCGTTCAGGCAGTATCCCGCGGCAAGCTCCCTTACCACCGTGCCGGACGGAAGCGGGCTATCCTCCTGCGCCACCGCCTGGTGCAAGCTCGGATCGAGCTTCTCGCCCACGGTCTTTATCCGCTCTATCCCGCTCTTGGCAAGGGCGTCGCCGAACTGCCGCGCTATCGCCTCTAAGCCCTCCAGCACGCCTTCGTCCGCCTTCCCGCGGATCGAATCGAGCGCAATCTTGAGATTGTCGGCCAGCGGAAGCATGGCCAGAGCGAATTCGGCCACGCGCGAATCGACCAGGTTCCTCGCATCCAACATGGTGCGGCGCTTTTCGTTCTCGCACTCCGCAAGCGAGCGCAGGAACCTGTCCTTCCAATCGTCAAGCTCGGCCCTAAGGCGGCGGATTTCGTCGTTTTCCACGGCGCAGGATTCCGGCGCCTTTGCGGGCCCATTATTACCGCGATGTTCTTTTTTATGCTTCGACATTTCAGCCTCGGGATGAATATATAATGATAATCCTATGGATTTTCAAGATAGACTATAGTAAAATCATCATATGGCGACAATGCTAGACGGGCGGGAAACCGCGGAAATATACGCAAGGCGAATCGCGCGGGAAACAAAGGGCCTTCCCCGCGCGCCGTTCCTTGCCGTGATACTGGCCGGCGACAATCCGGCCGGACTTGTGTACGACAGGATGAAAATGAGGAAGGCAAAGGAGCTCGGCATAGAATCGTCGCTCGACCGCCTTGCGCAGGAAACAAGCGAGGAGGAGCTGCTGGCCCTAATCCGCCGGCTAAACGGCGACAGGTCGGTGGACGCGATCCTGGTCCAGCTCCCGCTGCCGCCGCACATGGACACGCTCAAGATTCTTTCCGCCATAGCGCCGGCCAAGGACGCGGACGGATTCAACCCGGTGAACAAGGGACTGCTGTCCATGGGCGACGAATCTGGCATGGTCGCGTGCACGCCCTTGGGCATAATCCGGCTCCTGGAGCGCTACAACGTTCCGATAGAGGGCAGGCGCGCCGCGGTCATAGGACGGTCGAACATAGTGGGCAGGCCAATGGCCATGCTGCTTTCAAACAGGTCCGCCACGGTCACCTTGTGCCACAGCAAGACAAAGGACCTCGGCGCCATCACGCGCGAGGCGGACATAATCGTCTCTGCCGCCGGCAAAACCGGGCTTTTGTCCGCCGACATGGTGAAGAAAGGCGCGACGGTCGTGGACGTGGCCATGAACCACGACGCGGACGGCAGGCTCGCCGGCGACACGGACATAGCCGGCATATCGGAAAAGGCCGCGTTCGTCACGCCCATACCGGGCGGCGTCGGGCCTATGACCATAATAACGCTCATGGACAACGTCGTGAAGGCTTTCAAGTCGCAATGCGGTTCAGGTACAAGATAGCGAAGGGCGCGAAAGTCTACCACTGCGGGCCGGGGGGAATCCTCGCGCGGCGCTCGAGTCTAAAAAGCCGCGGCATCTTGTCCAACATAAGCCGGGCGATAGCCATGGCCCTGCTCCTCGCCCTCCTCTTGGCCTCGGCGCTCGCGGCACACCTCATGCTAACCCTCCCGAAAATAGACAAGGCCCTTTCCACCACGCGGCCGGCGAGCATAATATTCCTGGACTCGCACGGACGAAAGATCGCGGGCGTGAATGACATGTACGGAAAAACGGCCGAACTGGACCGGCTTCCCCCGCACGTGTGGCAGGCGGTAATCGCGGTCGAGGACAAGAGGTTCTTTTCGCACCGCGGCGTGGATCCACGGGGGCTCGCCCGCGCGATATGGCGCAACGTCCGCGCGGACAAGACCATAGAGGGCGGCAGCACCATCACGCAGCAGGTCGCCAAGAACGTCTTTTTGAACCGCAGCCGGACGCTCGCCAGAAAGATACAGGAGCTCATGATCTCGCTATGGATAGAGAAGAAGTTCTCGAAGAAGCAGATACTGGCCCTGTACCTGAACCGCGTGTCGCTCTCGCGCGGGAGGTTCGGCATAAACGCGGCGGCGGAGGACATATTCGGCAAGGACGCCTATCGCCTGAACCTTGCGGAGGCCGCGATACTGGCCGGCATGCTGAAGGCCCCCGGCAGGTACGACCCGGCGCAGAACCCGGACAGGTCGCTGGCTCGGGCAAAGGTGGTCCTGAAGCTCATGCTCGACCAGGGATACATAACGCCGGCGCAGCACGAGGAGGCCGCGACGTACAGATACGCGCCACCAAAACGGACGGATTTCATGACGCGGTACTTCACCGACTACGCGAGCGCGGAGATGGTGTCCCTCATAGGCGAGCCGGAGGAGGATCTGGTCATAACCACCACCCTTAACCTCTCCGCGCAACGCGCGACGGAGGAGGCCGTGCGCAGGGCCATAGCCGAACACGGCGCCAAATTCCGGTTCTCGCAGGCCGCGGCCCTGTTCATGGACCTGTCCGGCGGCATAAGGGCCATGGCCGGGGGCCGGGACTACCAGGCCAGCCAGTTCAACCGCAGCACGCAGATGAGGCGCCAGCCAGGAAGTGCGTTCAAGCCCTTCGTGTACCTGGCCGCCCTAGAATCCGGAATGGAGCCCGGCGACATATTCGTGGACATGCCCGTGTGCATGCGCGGATGGTGCCCGAAGAACCACGACGGCAGGTACGCGGGCGAGGTGAGCATGGCCGAGGCCATGGAAAAATCCCTGAACACCGTGCCGGTCAGGATAGCGCAGAAGATAGGGCTAAAACCCATAGTGAAGAGCGCGAACAAGCTCGGCCTAATAGACAAGATGAGCGACGACTATTCCATAGTGCTGGGCACGGCGGACGCGACCCTGGCGGACCTGGCCGCGGCGTACGCCACGTTCGCGAACGGAGGATTCGGGGCCAGGCCCCACTCCATAACGAAAATCGCGAACACCCGCGGCGAAACGCTGTACGAGCGCAGAGGAAAGCCGAGCCGCCTTATCGAACGGCAAACGGCCAGGCAGATGGACCTTATGCTCCGCGGCGCGGTGGCCGGAGGAACCGGAGCCGCAGCCGGGGCCGGCCGCGCGAACGTCCGCGGCAAAACCGGGACAAGCCAGGATTTCCGCGACGCGTGGTTCATAGGCTATACCGACCGAACGGCCGGCGGCGTATGGATAGGAAACGACGACAACAGCCCCATGGCCGACGAAACATACGGCGGCACGGCGCCGGCGCGGACGTTCGCGGAAATAATACGCAAAATGGAGGAACGACAATGAAGATCCAATCCCCTTACAGGCAAGAATTCGACGCCGTGGCGGCGAGACCGGCGATGGAGCTGTTCTTCGCGCCGTACCTTTCGCCCAAGCCGCCACGAAAAAGCAAGGAAAAGCCGGACCGCATATCCGAATTGGAGCATACGATGTTCGACACCCTCGGCGGCATCATGGTGGAGCAGCAGCTGGTCGACGCGACCGTGAACGAGAGGATGTTCACGATGCTGTTCGCGCGCAAGCACTTCAAGGACGTGGACGAATTCGCCCGCTACAGGCTAGACGCGGCCAAGGCCGGATGGAACATTCAGAGCGCGATGGCGCTTGTCGAGGGATGCCAGCGCGCCATATACAACGACGTATGCGTGATGTTCAAGATACTCGACGACAGCAAGCACATAAAAAGCGCGACGCTGAAAACGAACATGATACTCAGCTCGATGCAAGGCGCCGGCGATTTCGAAAAAATGGTCTTCACGCGCAAACCATCCCGCATGCTCCTTCGCGCGGCGCTCGCATTCGCCATAGTCGACGATTTTTCCAGCATACTCCTAAGGTACGAACGCGGCGCGGGGCGCATGAACGTGAACCTAGTCGCGTGCAGCGACGAGCTGTACAACGCAAGTCCGGAGGGATGCGCCCTCGCCGACGAGCGCGTGGCCGAATGGACGGAAACCATAGACGGCATAATTAGCTTCATACAAGGCGACGATGGAAAGTACGACTGGCGCGAGATACCGTCCTTCGCGCGCAAGGGAGCCAAGAAAGCCGAGGCTGAGCGAATCGCCAAGCTCCGCTCCATGCTAGGTCCGGAAAGGTAGGCCGGGGCGGCCCGAGGCCTATCCTCAGTATCCGGTCAGTATCCGCTCGAACAGCTGCCTGACGGTCGGTATGAACGCGCCGTTTTGGTAGAACGGGTCTTCCTTGAACCGCCACACTATCTGGCCAGAGAACAGGAGCGAGTTTTCGGCGTCGTTGCCGTGCGATATCTCCTGGAGCGAGCGCTGTATGCAAAAGCTCCTCGGATCCGCCTGCCCCGGCGTTCCGCGCTGGCTCCATCCGGAGAACAGGCACCCGGACAGGCACCCGACGCAGTTTTTCCAGTCGCCCATGATGACGTTGTACTTCCTTTCCGGCACGAACAGCAGGGTGTTCGACGGGGTCTTGAGCATCTTGTCGTATCCGGTGGCGAGGTATTCGGCCATGCGCCCCTTGTCGCCCTGGCTTATATATACAGTCTTGCCGGTGGCGGAAAGCTCGACCGGGAGGTCGAATCCTATTCCTTTGTCCGATATCTCCACGAACGGTATCTGGCGCGTGAGCGCGTCCTCCAAATCCCTGAGGAATGCGTTGTGCACCGCGGAGGAATAAAGCCCAGTGGGCGAGAATTTCTGGAGCTTGACCGAGCCCCTTTCCGCGTTCATCAGCTTCTTCTTTATATTGTCGCCGAGCGGGCTTTCGACCGTGACCATGGGACGCGATCCGAACTGGAACCCGATCGGCCCCAAGTCGGGGTTGTTCATATAGTCCGTCCATTCGGACAGCCACCATATCCCGCCCGCGACTATTATAGGCACGGTCTTTAGGCCGACCTCGTTCATGAACCTGCGGATTTCCAACACGCGCGAAAACGGCTTCTGGGGCTCCAGCGGGTTTTCGCTGTTCGAAAGCCCGTTGTGCCCGCCGGCGAGCCACGGGTCCTCGTATATCACGGCGCCGATCCATTCCTTGAAGCGCGAGAACGAGCGCTTCCACAAGAGCTGGAGCACGCGGACCGAGGATATTATGGGATTGTAGAACACCTTGTGCCTGGCCGCTATGTCGGCCAGCCTGAACGGCATTCCGGCGCCGCATGAAATCGACTTGATGATTCCTTTCGCCCGGCTCAGCGCGCCCTCCAGCAAGGGCTGCGATCCGCCCTGTTCCCACAGGATGTTCATGGCGATCATGCCGCGGCCGTTCGATTCCTCGTGCGCGATTCCCGCCTGGTCCAGGCAGCCGCGTATGCCATAGTCGATCAGCTCCTTTTGCCTGGCCTCGCGGGTCTGCCCGCAAAACTCCGGCTTTTCGTACCTGCCGTCCTTGCCGTAAAAATCCGGATTGACGCCAGAGAACGTGCCCATCCCGCCCATAGACGCCCAGATCCCGCTGGTAAGCCCGGTCGACACATTGATCCCCTTGCCCCCCTCTATGACTGGGAGTATTTCGCGGCCGGCTATCACGATTGGATTAAGGTTCATGCGGTTCTCCAAAATATTGCCAAAGCCTAGCAGATGTTGTATAATAGGTCAAGCTAAAACGAGGTCTTCCCATGGATGAAAGATATGTGGCGTCGAAGATATTGTACGACGCGTATGCAGAAAACCTGCCGCTCGCGAAATCAGAAGAGATCCAAAAATTCCTGATTCACAAGCTCCGGCACAGCTTCGACGTCGCCTATATAGCGTGCGACATGATGCTGCGCGAGCCGGAGCTCGCCCGGCTTCGCGACCGCGAGCGGAACATAGTGGAGCTCTCGGCCATACTGCACGACCTGGGCCGGTTCTACCAGCACGACGGAAAGGCCGTATTGTGGGACATGGACCACGGGCGCGAGGGCGCGCTTAGGCTGAAAGCCCTGGGCAAGCTCGACGATCCGGCCATCCTGTTCGCGATAGACGAGCACGACTCATACGCGATAGACGAGGGCAGCCTGCCGCAAAAGGACCGGGAGCCGGCCCTTCTCGCGGCGAAGGTCGTGCGCGACGCGGACAAGCTCTCGAACATAATGGATTTTTCCATCCACGGCGTGTCGAAGAGCCTTATAGAGAAGAACAAGGGCGGCGCCCTGTCGGACGGAATCCGCCGCGCGATTTCGTCGCGCGCGCCGCTGCTCCGCCGCGACACGGCAACCTACGCGGACAGCGTCGTCAACTATATGCATTGGTACGAGGACATGAACTACGATTACACCCGCCGCAAAACGCGCGCTCTCGGGTATTTCGAAAACTCCTTCGCCATACTGGAGGAAATCGGGATTCCGAAGCCGGATATGGACCTGATCAGAGGCAGGTTCGGCTATGACTGACGCCACGCCCAAGCGCAAGTCTTTTTTCGGACGACGCAAGGGAAAATCCATTTCCAAATCGCGCGCGGATTTCTACGGCGAGAACCTCCCACGATTCGCCGTGCCGGAAGGCCCCCTCGAAATCCCGCCCGGCCCCGCCAGCTTCGAGATAGGATACGGCTCCGGCGAGCATCTTGCCGGAATGGCGAAGGAAAATCCCGGCGAGTTCTTCCTCGGGGCCGAGGCGTTCCTGAACGGCAACGCGGCCATGGTCAAGTCGCTTGCCGAAGAAGGGCTTTGCAACGTACGCATATTCCCGGACGACGCGAACCTGCTCCTGCCGCGGATACCTCCCGGCTCCTTCGACCGCATCTTCATCCTTTACCCGGACCCATGGCCGAAGAACAGGCACGAGGGACGGCGCATGGTCTCCCCTGAAAGGCTGGGGGCCTTCCACAGGATTCTCAGGCCCGGCGGGACCATGCTCGTCGCGTCCGACCATCCGGCGTACGTCGCCTGGACGCTTATGGCGGCGCGCGAAAGCGCCCTGTTCGAATGGACGGCGAAAAGCTCGCCCGACTTCACCCGCCCGCCCGCCGGCTGGGTGCAGACCAGGTACGAGGCCAAGGCCCTTAGGGAAGGACGCGCGCCCATTTATCTTAATTTCAAGAAAATTGGTTGAAATTCCGGCGCCCGCAATATATCATAGGATGAAAAAGAAGCAAAAGGACAGCTATGTTTAGGAAATATACAAGCTTTTTATTGTTGTGCGCGGCGGCATGTACCGCGTCCGATGGCTATATCCCAGTAAATTCGGCCTCCCTCGCGGACGAGGACGTGACCTATGCCGACGCGGACGTGATAACTCCGGGAAAGCTCAAGGAGGACGCGGTCGTTTCCGTGACTCCGGACAATTACGCCGAGCCAGAGACGCCGCGCGCCGCACAATCGCGGAAGGTGGAGAAGGCCGCGCCCGCGCCCGCAGTCATAGAGCGGGCCGATTCCTCCGCGACAAAACCCGAGGAGCCGGCCCGGATAGTTTTAAGGGACGGCGCCGACGATAAAAAGCCGGATGCAGCCGCCGGTTTCAGAGCTCCTCCGCCCGACGATTTCGACGCCGCAGTGGCAGAGGCAGAGGCCCGCCAGGGCATAACGCCGGAAAAGAAGCAGGCTCAGGCCGAGAAGAAGGCGGCGACGAGATCTTCCGCCATTGAGGCCAGGCGCCAACCCGCGGACGCGGCCAAGCCTGCCGCGAACGAAAAGGACGGAAAGAAGAAGCTTTCCGTAGAACCCCTGCCCGAGTCCTATTCCGTCGAATTCCTAAGCACGGTCGTGTACCACAGCAACGCCAAATCCGACATGGAGGCAAGGGACTACGCGGCTCTCAGGAATGTAGTGAAACTGGCACGCGCCAAAAAGGGCGGCATCCGCGTTGTCGGCCACGCGTCCAGCCGCACCAAGAACATGAAGGACATAGAGAACAAGCTCGAGAACTTCGACCTTTCCCTGGAGCGTGCCCGCCGCGTAAGGGACGAGCTGGTCCGCCTCGGCATGCCTAAGGACAGCGTGCACCTTTCCGCGGTGAGCGACACGGAGCGCGTTTCCGCGGAATCCATGCCGCGCCAGGAGGCCGCGAACCGCCGCACCGAGGTGTACGTGAGATACTAGCATGCCCGACGGAAAGGATCTTTTCGCCCTCCTTGTCCCAAGGGAGGAAAGCCTTTCCGGCTTCGAATGGCGCCTGTTCGGCGCAAATGAGGATTTCATAGCGAACTCCAGGCAGAAATTCGGGGCGAGCGACATAGTTTCCCGCGTCATGGACGCGCGCCGGATCCCGCTAGATTCGATACCGGGCTTCATCAATCCGCAGGTGAAGACGCTCCTGCCCAACCCCGGGGCCCTGAAGGACATGGACGAGGCCGCCTCGCGCATAGCCGACGCGGTGGAAAACGGCGAGGCGATAGGAATCTTCGGCGACTATGACGTGGACGGCGCGACCTCCAGCGCTATTTTGTACCGGTTCCTGCGAGATTCCGGCGCGAAGGACGCGCACGTGCACATACCGGACCGCATGTCCGAGGGCTACGGCCTCAATACCGACGGGCTAAAGGAGCTCAAGGACAAGGGATGCTCGCTAGTCGTGGCGGTAGATTGCGGCATAACCGGCTTTGCCGAGGCAGAATGGGCGCGCAGGGAGGGCTTGGACCTGGTGATCGCCGACCACCACGAGGCGGAGGCCAGCGTGCCAGACGCGGCCGCGGTGGTGGACCCGAAAAGATCGGACGACTTATCCGCTCTCGGCTATCTGGCCGCGTGCGGCGTGGTCTTCCTGCTGTGCGTAGCCGTGCGGGCGAAGCTGCGCGAAAGGAATTATTACAAGGATACCGAACCCGACCTGATGAAGAGCCTGGACCTGGTCGCGCTCGGCACCGTGTGCGACGTGGTGCCGCTCCTGGGCGCGAACAGGGCCTTTGTCTCCGCGGGGCTGAAGGTCATGGCACGCATGGGCAACCCGGGGCTCAAGGCCCTGGGCGAGATCGCGCGCACGTCCGGCGCGCCGAGCGTGTACAGCCTCGGCTTCATACTGGGCCCGCGCATAAACGCCGGCGGCCGCGTGGGCGATTCTTCGATAGGCGTCCGGCTCCTGACCACAGATGACGCCGTGGAGGCGCAGAGGCTCGCCTCGCTCCTCGACCAGTTCAATTCCGCAAGGAAGGACATAGAGTCCGGCGTGCTGGACGAGGCAGTCCGCCTCGCCGAAGCGGGATTGAGGCCGGACGACAGCTTCGTGTTCGTGGCCGGCCGCGGCTGGCATACCGGAGTCATAGGGATAATCGCCGGCCGCCTGCGCGAAAGGTTTTCCATGCCCGCCCTTGTCGCGACGATAGACGCAAGC
>JAITSG010000078.1 GCA_031288035.1 Rickettsiales bacterium
CATGACCCGCGATATTCAGATAAGGACGGATACGGCCAGGGAAAACATCCCGGCCGAATCCGAGGAATCCGATTTTGAGAGCGTGCAGTCGTCCGATGCGGAGGAGGTAGATCTGTCGCCGTGCCGTAATCTCGACGTGGATGCTCTCAAGGGCATAAAGAGCCTTCTGATAGGCTCGACGGTATCGTCCGGCGTGGGCGCCCTGTCGTCCGCCGCCGGAGCGATAACGTCCGGGATAGGCGGAAGCATGGCAAAGAAGGAGGACGAGAAGAGCCAGGCGACGGCCGGCAAGCTGAACGTGGCTTCGACCATAACCTCCGCCATAGGCGCCGCCGGAGCTGCCGGGGGCGCGGTTACGTCCGGGATAGCGATTTCGAAGCTGGACGCCGTTATCAAGGATATGGAAGGGTGCCGCGAGGCGGCGAGAAAGGTTCCGCGCTAGGCGCTATACGCTCCGGCGTCCCTTCAATGCCTCCTCTATCGTGCCCTCGTCCAGGTAGTTGAGCTCGCCCCCTATCGGCACGCCGTGCGCCAGCTCGGTTATCCTGACCCCCGTATCGCGGATAAGCTCGGCTATGTAGTGCGCGGTTATCTTCGCGTCTATGGTGACCGGAAGGGCGAGTATGACCTCGGCCACGCCCTCGCCCACAACGCGGGACTTGAGCGTCGCGACGTTTATGTCGTCCGGCGTCACCCCCTGTATCGCGGAGAGTATCCCGCCGAGGACATGGTACCGGCCATTGTATATCCCGCCGCGCTCCATGGCCCAGAGGTCGGATATGTCCTCCACTATGCACAGAACCTTGCCGTCCCTGGACGCATCCGAGCACACGGAACACGGGCTTTGCGTGTCGAACGCGCCGCAGATGGGGCACCGGCGCACGGTCTCCCTGACCTTGGAGAGCGCGTCGTGCAGGGCCGCCAGGCGGCCGTCCCTGTCCGAAACAAGGCTTATCGCGGCACGGACGGCGGAACGGTTTCCGAAGCCCTGTATCCTTCCCAGGGCCTTGATAAGATCCTGTATTTCCCCGCCTATCTTCATCGGTCCAACCAATTGTTGCGCCGGCTTTCCACCTCCCACAACACCTTCTTCGGCATTACCGCGGCCGTACTAGGCGCCCGCGCGGGCTTCTCCTCCTCGGGATCGCTTATGCCGCCATTCACGGCTTTGGTGTAATACCTGCTGCTTTCGGCGCGCTTGTTATAATAAGCCGCCGGGTCCTCCATCCTGAGCTTGTGCATATTGTATTCCCGCTTGGCATCCTTGAGGCCGAACTCGCAGCCCTTGTACCAATTCATATTATCCGTCGGCACCATGGAAAGCAGATCCACGCCGTCGGGCGGCTCTCCGTCGCGCACGGCTTTGTGGAACATTCGGACCGCGTACCTGTGCCCGGCCTTGAACTCCTTGGAATCCATATCTATAACCAATCCCCGGCTTTCCATTTTCCCTTTCCTCCCGTATGCGCCTTTCCCCATTCCCTCCTATCGTCTCAAGAACGGGCCGCTGCGGCTCAGCCACTTGCGCCATCCAAACTGCGCCTTGGCGACCCGGCGGTTCTCCCGCGCGAAGCGGCTCTCGTGCAGCAACGAGTACAAAATAGCCTCCTCGTACCCCTGGATGGTGCCGCCGTCGAGGTATATGTCGTCCCTGGAAAGCGGAAAGGCGCGAATCCCCGCGCCGGGCCTAGAGGCGACGAACTGGTTGATATACTCCGCAAAATGTATCTCGCCCCCGTCCTCCCACATGCCGTACTCCTTTGTCCCCGGAGTGTCGGCGCGCCGGGCGACATCGGCCAGAATCCCGGCAAAGTCCGCGTCCACCGCGACCGCGACGCAGCTGCACTCCCTCGATTTCGTGGTCTTGGACTTTTCCAGGAACACGCCGTTGTCTATGACGCCCCAGCGCGACGGATCCGCGACCTTGCGCGTGGCGAACAGGCTTCCGCCGCATCCGTCCGCGACATACTTCTCTATAAGCCGCGCGACGAACGACTTGCCCCCGCGGCGCACATGGCGGTTCATGACCAGATCGTCCGGATAGCGCCATATCACCGGACGCCCCGGCGCCTCGGCCGCGGCCAGCCCTATAGCGTGGGCGAGGCCCTTCGGCTCCCGCTGTATCACGTACCTTATCCTCACGTCGTCGGGTATGTACAGGGACTGCAAAAGCTCAAGCCCCACGGTGTTGCCGGACTTCTCGAACTTCTCCTCTACCTTTTTGTCGCGGGTGAAGCAGGCCTCGAACGCCTCGCGCGCCTTTTCGTCGCTGACCACCACGGATATGCCCTTTATGCCGGCCTCTATCGGCTCGCGCATGATCTTGTCTATGATCTTGACGCTGCCTATGGGCATCAGCGACTTGTGCGGCAGCCCCTTCGAATGCGGATAATTGCGGGTGGACTTGCCGGCGGCCAGGACGACGAACTCTATGCCGGATGCCTTCATTCGCGCCGCTCCTTCTTCATATTGGCGTACTTTTCCGCGCGCGCCATGACCTTTTTTATGAACCGGATGTTGTCGCGGCTGAACTCGCTCTCGGTCAAAAGCGTGTAAAGAAGCGCCTTCTCGTACCCGTCCAGCGTGCCGCAGTCGAAATATATGTCGGTCGGCTGGGTCTGCACCGTGCGCACCCTGAGCTCCCTCGGATTCCTATCTATCATGCGGTTCAGGACGGGGATGAAGGTAAGCTCGCCGCCCTGCAGCTCGACCTTCCTGCCGGAATCGAGCTTCTCCGCCTCGCTTAAAAGCTCCTCGCACACGGACGGGTCGAATATGACGAAGCCCTTCGCCGCGTCGTGGGACGGGCAGTCCTTCGGCTTTTCCACATAGTATCCGTCCGCGATGACGCCCCAGCGCGACGGATCCTTGACATAATTTGTTATGGCCAGGTTGCCCCTGCCCCCGTCCCTGACGTACCTCCACACCGCGCGGCGGTATATGGGCTCCCTGTCCTCGGGAAAAAATGCGTACTTGTCGGCCAGAAATATGTCGTCCGGCCATATCATGACTATCGACCGGCCGGTCTTCCTAACAGACTTATAGGCCTGAGCGACGGCGTGGCCCGTGCCCTTCGGCTCGCGCTGGTACACGTACTTTATGTCCATGTCGTCGGGGACGTATGTGCTGCGCAGAAGCTCCAGCCCTATGACGTTGCCCTTCCTCGCAAACTTGTCCTCTATGTCCGGCTCGCGCCTAAAACACGCCTCGAACGCGCCCTTGGTGGCCTCGTCCGACACGACGAACGTCACGTGCTTGCCCCCGGCCTTTATTATCTGGCCCATGATGTGGTCTATCACCTTCCTGGAGCCGAACGGAACCAGCGACTTGTGCGGCAGGCCCTTGCTCTGCGGATAATTGCGGGTGGACTTGCCGGCGGCCAGGACGACGAACTCCAGCTTTTCGGTGTCTATCTTGGCCGGAATGCGCTTGGGCCGCGCCAGAACCTTCTTTACGAACAGCCACAATAGGGAAAATATCCCACGATTGTTTTCGGAAAATATGTTTTTCAATTCGTATCCTTTCTGCCGGCTTTGCATTCTAACGCTATAAAAAATATTTGACAAGACTATTTTTAGCGCATATAATTATCC
>JAITSG010000049.1 GCA_031288035.1 Rickettsiales bacterium
GAACAGTATCACGGCCTTCTTGTTCTTGCCGCCGGCCGGCGAGGGCACGTGGCGGAATATGTATTTAAGCCGCGCGGCGATCGTGTCGAATATCGTGGCCGAGGATTCTATGTCTTCCGCGTACGCCACGTCCACCTTGTGCTTCAGGAGGGCTTCTACCAGCCCGCCGAGCCCCAGGGCGGCCACGAACCTGCGCGAGGTTATCACCGTCTGCACCGCCGCCGTGTCTATGCAGTCCGTCACCGCGTGCTCGCCCGCCGCGAAGTTGAGCATGGCGGGGACGCGGTCGTACGCCGACAGCCCGAGTATGGCGCACATGTTCGCGACCGAGTTGGGCAGCATCACGCCCACGGCCTCGTCGGGCTTGGTTATCTTGTTTATCCCGGCGGCCAGGACGAAGCTTCTCGTCAGGACATCGCCGTACGTGTGCGGTACCCTGTCCGTGTCCTCCATTATGTCCACGCGGCGGAAGCGGCGGCGGCCGTACAGCTTCGCGGCGTCCACGGCCGCGGCGAATATGGACGAATTCCGGTCTATCTGCGTCTGGTAGAACGTGTCCTGCATTATGCGGTAGAAATAGTCCCCCACCTTTGCTCGCTGTTCCCTGTTGTATTTCGACGGCGGCACTTTGTGCGGGTCGAGGAAGGTGAGCGTCACGCGCGGGAACGGCCGCCTTGCCGCGTTTTCAAGGCTGGAGAAGAACGTGTGCTGCACGCCGTTTATGCGCACGGGTATTATGGGTGCGTTCGCGTTTTCCGCGACGAATCCGGGGGCTTCGTACATCTTGGCTATCATGCCGGATTCGTTCAGCCTGCCCTCTACGAAGACCACGGCCTGTCGATCCTTTTTGATTTCCGAGATGAGGCTCTTGACGCTCATGGGGTTCGAGCTGTCTATTATGAACACGTCCGTCCACCTGAGGAACAGGCGCACGTACCATTTATAGCTCGCCTTCGACATGGCGAATATCGGCCTGCCCGGCATATATGCCATGAGGAGGAGAGGGTCTATGGACGATATGTGGGGGACGAGGAATATCGCCCTCCGGCCGATTTTGCGGAGCTTCGCGGCCCCTATTTTTTTCGTGCGGAACGCGGCGTCGAACACCGCTCTTAAGAATGCTTTCAGGATGTTGTACATGTTTTTTTCCACCAGTTTTTACAGGCCGGGCCGGGAGAGGTCTGGTATCTGTCGGAAAAATCCCGCCCGGTTGTCAAGGCGGATTTTCCCGTATTAAACAACCCGGGCCCAGGAAAGGCCCGGACAGGACGGGCAAAGCGGCGCGCGATTATCGGCGTTGGCCGTTTCCTCCGATACGCGAAGTATAACGCGTTGACTTTACGGATGTCAACGGGATTCTGACAAGCCTCCGACAGCCAGGGCCCGGGCATGCTGTCCGGCCGCGGCGACGCCTTTGCCGGAGTTCTGTCCGCCCCGCGCGCGGCGTGATCTTGCTCTACGCCCCGCCAATATAGCTTGTAAAATTTCCGGCGGCATGTACGGCGGAAATTTTCACAAATCTCCCAGTCGAAAAAGAGCGGAGCCGCTAGGCGAGCGCGACTTTTTCGACTGAATAGCTGGTCGGAGCGACTGGATTTGAAACCGAGCGAGCAAGGGCTCCGCGACCGCCGGTGTCAGGCGGGAGCGGAAGTCCGCCCTCGCGAGATTGCAAAGGTGGCCCGCCAGGCCTTATGGTCGGAGCGACTGGATTTGAACCAGCGACCCCAGCGTCCCGAACGCTGTGCTCTACCAGGCTGAGCCACGCTCCGATGCGCTATATTCTACCCCGCGCCGCCCGGAAAGCAAGCGTTATCTCGAAAGCTCCGGGCCAAAGGCCCTAAGAGTAGGCGAACCCCGCAACGCCGGCGGCAGGGCCTGGGCGGCAGGCCATTTAGAACGCGCCCGCGCAGCCCTTCGCCGCGGTTTCGTTCGCGTTCAGGTCGGCTATGCTTTTGCCAGACAGTATGACGCTTACCGCCGAGGTTCCGAGCGTCACGCCGGACAGTATGTTCGCGGCGAGGTTCAGGTTCTTTTCCTTCGCCTGGCCCTTGGCGCTGTTGTCGTCGCGCACTTTGTCCGAGTTCGCCGCACGCGACACTATGCCGCCGCCTATGCCGGTGGCCGTTCCGACGGCGGACACCACGCCCGAGGCTATCATCTGGGACTTTATGCTCGATATGTTTTCTATGTTGAACGGGCGGCAGCCGGCGGCGAGCCGGTCGGCCCTGACGTTTGCGCCGGACAGCAGCGGCCCGTATTTGGATTCCATGACCGGGGCCTTGGCGAGGTATTCGTTTACGACGTTGTTTATCGATGCTATCCTCGTCACGTGCTTCGTGCATTCGCGCATATCGGACATGAGCTTGTCGAATCCGGACGCGCCTATGAACGAGGACACGCTTGCCACGGCCGAGGTTCCGCCCGCTATGAACAGTCCGGCTGTGCGCACTTTGCCGAGACTCTTGGACTTTTTCTGCTGTTCCTTAAGCATTTCTGCGAAGTTCTTGTCGTTATCGGCCAGCTCCTTCAGTTTCTGCATTATGGGCAGCAGGTCGACAGCCGACATCTCGCCGGCCTCTTCCCCATGGTTCACAAGCCACTGTGCGCGCTCGAGGACTTCGAGGTCCTTGTCCATGCTCGCCTTGACAAGGCCGACGGTGAGGGCCGTTCCGGCGGCCAGTGTCCCGACCGCGGACGCGGCGGTCGAGATTCCGCTGGCTATTTTCAGCGAGTTTATGGATCCGGGAATGGACGAGCACGCGCCCCGCGCGGCCTCGTATTCGTTGTCGAAATCTTTGAGGATCTGGTCTATCAGGCCGCCGTCTGCGCCCTCGTCCGCCGGAGCCTCCGTGCGCTCGGCCTGCGTGGGCAGGATCGGAACGTACGGCTCGGTTATCGTGGGAAGCGGCGGCGTGACCGCCGCGGATGCGTCGTCGGCATTGCGGGCGGCGCCTGCGCCGCGCGTTCCGCTTCCGCGGCGGCTTGGCTGGGCGGCGGGCGCGGACTGGTTCTGCGATTTGCCGCGGTTTCCGCCGGGTCCCACGCGGCGGCTGGCCGTATTCCTATTCTGCCCCGTCGCGGCTCCGGCGGCCAGAAGCATTATGGCAAGTGAAATTTTCCTATTCATCTCTTTTCTCCATTGTTTCGAATCATTGTCTGGCATTGGCAGGCGGCCGGCATATAAGCTGCATGCTATGGTCTTTCCGTATCGGGGTTTTGCTCGCATTGACGATATTTATGTTTGGAAGCGAGTACAAATCCCTGTCTTCCGCCTTTCTGGCCAAGTCGTGCCAGTTTTTCGTCTCCCGGCCTCTAACTCCTCTGGCAGGCTGCGTATTTTTGCCGATAAGATCGTCCTGGTACACGGTTCCGGCTTCATTGGCGGCCGTTAGCGAGTCCAACGACTGTTGGAAACTTCCGGCGCAAGCGTTGCAGTGGTTCTTGAAATTATTGATATCCGCGGTATTGTCGTCATATAGATAGTACGTCCATGTTGCGCTGCGAGGCTCGGAGCTGTAGGTAAAAGAAACCGTCCCTGTTTTGGTAGCCTTGGCATAAACGGCATCCGGGCATCTTCCCGTCGTCCGTCCGTCGGCGTTCGCGGCGAAATCGCGTTCCACCGCCCTGTCCGCCTCGTCCAGCATCTCCTGGGCCTCCCTGTTTTCGCGCTCCAGGTTGTTGATTTGGCCCCGAAGGCGGTTGGCTGCTACGCCGGGGACCTTGTCCATGTGCCCGACGCAGTATTTTATCTTATAGTCCGTCTGGTCGCGCAGCGACGCCCCGCTTCTCGTGTCGTTGAACCGGGACGGATCGTTCGTTCCCATCACGTTGACCATGGTGATTCCTTGGCACGTTGCGGGAAGGTCGTACAAGGTCAGGGCCTCGGCGCCGTTCGATGCCGAGGCTGGGATCTTATCCTGCCACACGCATATTCTTACGTCCCTCGGCGTTATGGTCCGCCCGTCGCCGGCCTCGTTCGGCCGCGGTTCGTCCGGGCCGGAGAGAAGCACCGAGCTCGGCAGGAACAGGAAGTTGTCGTTTTCGTCTACTACCTGGCATTCATAGCTGTCGCCGCCGGACTGGCTCGGGCGTACTATGGTTCTCGGGCAGCCGTTGTATCTGTCTATCGGCTTCAAGTACGACCTTATGTTGTTCACGTCCGGGCCGAAGCTGGCCTTCGTGAACAGCTTTGTGCAGTCTATCGCGTTGTTTTCCATCTTCGACATTGCGTCCAGCACCTTGGATATGACGTGCTTGCCGGTCGAATCTTTCAAGTCTCCATAGGTTATGTTGGCCGAATGCCAGAGCGCGTCTCGTTCGGCCTCGGGCCGGCTTTTTACGAACCCGGCGAATATTTTCATTATGGAATATGTTCCTGCGAAGCGCTTGAATTGCATGACCGTTGTGTTCAGGGCCACGCTGTTGTCTACGGTCGTATAGTCTATGTTGGCCCTGGCCGCGTCTCCGGATCTTATTCCCTGTATTTGATCCGTATGCTCGCCTATTAATCCTCTGCGTTCGCCCATTCGCCTCTCGATTTCCTCCTGATCGACCGTATTGCCGGTTTGGTTGGCCGGGGCGTCGCCCTGGCTGTATGTATGGCGGAGCAAAGCGGAATCGCGGCCTTCATCTCTGGCCTGGAGCCGCCTGGCTTCAGCTTCGTCCAGCCTATTCTGCTCGGCCTCCGCCGCTTCCTCGGCCGCCTTGTCGGCCTCCGCTTGGTCGGCCGCGGCCTGTTCTTCTTCAAGCGTGCGGACAAGGTCGGCATCCAGTTCCTTTATCACGGACACCAGCTCGTCGAAGCTTTCCGGGCATCCGCCGGAATTTTCGGCTTCTTGCTTCTTCAGGGCCTCGATTATACGACGGGTGCCGGGGGTGACGGTATCGTTTCCTATGGTCCTTTCGGTAAGCATCCTGGCATAGGTTTCTTTGAACGTTTCGGCGTTTTCGCCGACCGTAAGGGTTTCGCATATATTTTTCAAGGAAATCCAGCCATCGAAGAATTCCAGCGGGACCATGTCGGAATCCATCCTGCCCGCAAAGTCGTAGGTCCTAAGCGAGCGCGTGGCTTTGGACACGTCGTCCCCGTCCGCTCCCCACGAAACCAGCGTGTCCTTCGCGCTTGGGGGCGTCCCTTCGTCCGCGCTCGCGCCGAGGCTCGCGGCCACGGCCATTATCAAAAGGCTAGTCCTTATTTTCATCTTGTTTCTCCTTCTTTTTGTCATTGTAGAATTGCTCGAGTTTCCTATCAAACGATTCCATGGCCGCCCTGCAGTTCCTGGCGGCCTCTATCTGGGATTCGAAGTTTTTCCAGTTCGCGGCGCCGGACACCGCGGTCACGCCCGAGCTCACGGCGGAAACCGCGCCGCCGACTCCCGCGAATATTCCGGCCGTTTTCGCGGTCTTGGCGGCATTCTTCGCGTCCTCGCCGCCGGAAAGCCCGCCCATGTTTCCGATAAGTCTGTCCCGCGCTGGTTCGACAGCCGCGTATTTTGCCATAAGGAACGCGCCGCAAGGATGGTCTGGAAGCCGTTTCGCCTCGGCGAGCATTTTCGCCTCGTACTCCGGGTTGCCGGGCTGCGGCGAATAGGTAATGTTCAGGAGGTTGATCATGACGACAAGGTCGCTGTCCGTAAGGTCTTTGTATTCTTTCACCTTGTCGGATTTCACGCGGCTGACCAGGTCCAGGGCGGAGCCGTACAGGTCCGACGAAAAATTGCCGCACGCGGCGGCATCAAGGTTTATGGAATCCTCGGACGAATTCCGCATTGCCGCGACCTGTCCTGCCGCCGCGGCGCTTTCCGCGTCTATCAGCGCGCTTTCGTATGCGGACAGGGCCTCCGCGGATTCGAGCTTTTCTGTCGTGCCTACGGCCTCTCCGGCCTTTTTCGCGCCTACGAATCCTGCGACCGCGCTGACCGTTCCGCCGACCGCCGACACGCCGCCGAGAACGGTGGACATCTTCGCCCAGTCGCCCAGCTGTTTCAGCTTGTCCGAGTCGAGCTTCATGCAGGCCGAGCGGACCAGTGCCGCTTCGGCGATTATGGATTCGTATTTCAAGTAGTCGGGATTTTGCGCGTCGGGGCATTCCTGGGATTCGGGCTGGACGCACGCGGGGCATTCGGGGCACGCAGGGCAAGGCGGGCACGCCTGCGCGGTTGCGGGGGAAGCGGCCGAGGCGGGCGAATTCGCCGGGCGCGCGCGCCTTGTTCTCTGCGCCTGGGCGCGCGGTGCAAGTGCGATAATCGCAACGAATATCAAAAACCTAACCGACAGCATCCTCTCTTCCCGGGAAATATATCGCGGACATTATATCACGAAATCCAGGGTCTTGCAATAAAAAAATCGTCGGGGGGGGGTGATAACACTTTGATTTTACGGATGATATTTTAGACAAAAATAAATTCATATATGTCCAGTCCGTTTTGTCCAACCGCCTTGTCAGCGCGCGGCTTGGCGAAAGCCGAGTTTCCTCAGCGCGACCAGTATGGAGTGCACGTCGTAAAGCGCGTTGTGTTTTCCGACGCCGAGGGAGGCGAGCTCCTCCTCCGCGCCGAAATATGACGCGAGCTCGCCGCTTTTCAAAAGGCCCGTCGTCTCCTTGCCCTCCGTGGCGAGGCCGCGCCGCGCGAATTCGGAATAAAGCCACGCGCCTATGTTGCGGTACTTCGGCTCGTCCGGATCCGGCAGGTCGCGGTATAGGGACAGGGTAAGCCGCATGACGTTCCCGTCCGCGATGGGGTCGTCGTGCTCGTTGAACCAGTTGGCGTAGCATTCCATGCCGCCGGCGAACTCCTTGAACCTGTCGTACGCCTCTGGGAATCCCATGCCCTTTTCGGCAAGGATTTCGTCGTCTATGCCCGTAAGCTTGGAAAGGTATTCCGGGATGCACGGGTTGCGCTTCGGCCGGACGTACATGTCGATGGCTCTCAAGCGCGGAAAGGTCGTCGCCTACTGCGGCCCGCGCCTATTTGTATGACTTCCGGGTGTTCGTTCATCACGCCGCGGAAGGACGGGTCGTCCATGCTCGTATCCATGGTGTATCGGTATCGTAAAGCACGAATATGGCGCGGGCCTATTCTATATTCCGTCTATGGTGTACGTTATCGACGTAGTCAGGCGGCGGCCTATGACGTACCTCTGCGAATCGCGGGCGTTGTCCTCGCGCATACCGAAGTCGACTATGTCGCCCAGCTTCGCGCCCATCTTGTCCGCGGTCTCCTTGGCCTTCTTCTTGACAGCCTCTTTTGCGGCGCGGTAGCATTCTGCCATTTTGTCGGAGGTTTCCTTTTTCCTGGCCGCGAAATACGCGTCGTCGTTTTCGGCGTAGTACCTTTCGGCCGATATGTGGCGGTAGTAATAAAATCCGTTCGATTCTTCGTCTATGAGGTCTGCGACCTTGTATATGTCGTCTTCGGACGTCAGGGTTATGCGGGCGTATATGTCTGGTTCTCCCGGATCGCCTTTGTCCCTGAAGTTGAGCTTGTATTCTATTCCGGCCTTGGCAAGCGTGTCTTCTAGGGCCTTGAGCGTGCATTCGCCGTTCGAGTTGCATGGCGCCTCGTGGGCGAGGTTGTAGTACTGGTTAAGGTCGGTATAGTCCGGCTGCTTCGGCACCGCGTCGCAGCGGTTGACCGCGGTTATTTCCATGCGGTCGTCCTTGATGCCGGCCTCTTTCTTGAGCTTGTGGTATTCCAGGCTCCGTTCGGTCATCGTAGTGCATGCGGCCAGAGCGCCTGCCGCTAGTATAGCCGTAAAAGATTTCATGTTCCCCTCCTTATTGCGGATATTATAACCCTACCATCGGCGATAAGTCAACTTATATCCTATGTCCTGCATGCAGGTCTGGTACGAGCCGAGCATCGGCGCGCTCGTTCCGGACGGGATGGAGAAAGCTATGCGCTGTCCGGCCTCCCGGTATCCCCTGGATTCGAAGGTCGCCCACATGTCGTCCCATTTCGGCACGGTCATCGGTTCCATGGGGGTAAGCATGTTGTCCAGCTGGTTTCTGGCGACCCTTCCCTTCACGCCGAGGCAGCCTTTGTGGTCTACGACGAATTTTTCCATGGTGACGTTGTCGTGCGTCCAGTGGAATATGAAGGCGTTCTCCAGGTCGCCGTTGTCCGGATAGAACGAGCACGCGCACGCGGCCGCCAGCAGTATTTTATTTGTGCCGCGGCGCATTTTTTCCTCCGCCCGCGGGCCTTCTCGCGGCGGCCGGAGCCTTCGGCGCGGGCTTCCTGGCCTTCGCCGGGGCGGGAACCCTGGCCGCCCTCGCCGGAGTCTTCGCGGCCGCGGGCTTCGCCGGAGTCTTCGGAGCCGCCCCTTGCGCGGCGCCTTCCGGGCCCGCCGGAGTCTTGCCAAGGCGCCGCACGAGCTTGCCGCTTCTGTCGTATATGTCTATTTCGCCGGTCGCGAAGTTTTCCGCGCGGGCGAGGCCTTTGGCGCTGAACGGCCATACCACGTGGTATTTCGGGGATATTATCCACGATCCGGATCTGTTTATTACGCCCCAGTACGGCCAGTTTGCCGCGCTTGCGGTTCCGCCGCTGAAATCCGCCGCCATGTCGAACTTGAACGGTATGGCTATCTTGGCCTCCGGCGTGATATAGCCCCACTTGCCGTTTTTTTTCACGGCCGCCAGCCCGTCGTGGAATCCGGACACGACGGTATATTCGATGGGAAGGACGGAGTTTCCGTTTTCCGTGATAAGGCCCCAGCGGCCGTTTTTCCGCACGCGGATGAATCCGGTTTCCGGGTCGGCCTGGGTGAAGTCGCTCGGCCTTACCCGCACCTTCGGTCCGGACAGGAGCTTTATCGCCGCCAGGATCGCGATCACGGCCGTCAGGGCCGACAGGACTATCAGGAATCTCCTCATGCGGGTATTATAGCACCCGTTCAGTCAAATTCCAACATCATTTTTTCAAGCGCGAGGAGCTCGTCCCTGATCGGCACGGCCTTTTCGAACTCTAGGTTGGATGCGTGCTTCTGCATTTCGCGTTCGCGCGATTTGATGTATTTTGCCAGCTCGTCCCTGGTCTTGAACTTCTTTTTCGTGCCGACCTTCCTTTCCGCGTCCGGGGCGGCGTAGTCCATTTCGGACACGGCTATGTTCTCGGCGATTTTCTTGACTATCGTCTTGGGCGTTATGCCGTTTTGGCGGTTGTATTCCGTCTGTATGGCGCGGCGGCGGTTGGTTTCCCCTACTGCGCGTTCTATCGACCGCGTCGTCTGGTCGGCGTACAGTATGGCGCGGCCGTTGACGTTCCTCGCCGCGCGTCCGATGGTTTGGATGAGCGAGCGTTCCGAGCGCAGGAATCCTTCCTTGTCGGCGTCGAGTATGGCGACCAGCTCGCATTCCGGGATGTCCAGGCCTTCCCTCAGGAGGTTTATGCCGACCAGCACGTCGAATTCGCCCATCCTCAGTCCGCGGATTATTTCGATTCGTTCGAGGGTTTCTATGTCCGAGTGCAGGTATCGCACGCGGATTCCGTATTCGGCGAGGTATTCGGTGAGCTGTTCGGCCATTTTCTTCGTAAGCGTGGTGCACAGCACGCGGCCGCCGCGCGCCGCGGCCTCGCGGCATTCGTGCATAAGGTCGTCGACCTGGTTTTCGACCGGGCGGATGACCACCTCCGGGTCGACAAGCCCCGTGGGCCGGATAAGCTGTTCCACCGCCTCTCCGCCCGTGCGTTCTAGCTCCCACGGCCCCGGCGTGGCGGATATGAAGACTGTCCGTCCGCGCATGGCGTCCCATTCTTCGAACTTAAGCGGCCTGTTGTCCATGCACGACGGAAGGCGGAATCCGTATTCGGACAGGTTGACTTTGCGCGCCCTGTCGCCGTTGAACATGCCGCCTATCTGCGGTATGGACACGTGCGATTCGTCTACGAACAGTATGGCGTCCTTCGGGAGGTATTCGAACAGCGTCGGCGGGGGTTCTCCCGCCGCGCGGCCGGTAAGGTACCGGGAATAGTTTTCTATGCTCTTGCAATACCCCGTGCTCTCGAGCATTTCTATGTCGAAGTTCGTTTTTTCGCGCAGGCGCTGTTCCTCGAGGAGCTTGTTTTCCTTCTTGAGGAAGGCGAGCCGTTCGGCGAGCTCTTTTTTTATCCCGGATATCGCGTTGGAAAGCGCGGGTCCTGGCGTGACGTAGTGGGTTTTCGGATACACGGTGGCGTATTTCATGCCCAAAAGGCGCTTGCCGGTGAGCGCGTCTATCTCCGCGATGGTTTCTAGCGTGCTGCCGAAGAACGAGAGCCTCCACGCCCTGTCCTCCAGGTGGACGGGGAACACCTCGAGCGTGTCGCCGCGCACGCGAAACGTCCCGCGGTCGAGGGCCATGTCGTTGCGGGCGTACTGCATGTTGGTCAGCGACTTGATGACGTCCTTGACGTCTATTTCCTGGCCTTCCTTGAGGGGCAGGCTCATTTCGGAATACGTTTCCGGGCTTCCTAGGCCGTATATGCAGCTTACCGACGCGACTATTATGACGTCGCGGAATTCGAGGAGCGACCTGGTGGCCGAGTGTCGCATGCGCTCTATCTGTTCGTTTATGGCGGAATCTTTTTCTATGTAGAGGTCGGTCTTGGGGATATACGCCTCCGGCTGGTAATAGTCGTAGTACGACACGAAGTATTCCACGTGGTTTTCCGGGAACAGCTCGAGCATTTCCTGGTACAGCTGGGCGGCGAGTATCTTGTTGGGCGCCATTATTATCGATGGGACGCCCATGCGCTGTATGACGTTGGCCATGGTGAAGGTCTTTCCCGAGCCGGTTATGCCGAGAAGGACCTGGTCGCGCTTTCCGGCGCTTAGTCCTTCGGCGAGCCTTGCTATCGCCTGCGGCTGGTCGCCAGAGGGTTTGTAGTCGGTGCGCATTTTAAAGGTGTTTGACATGGCGATTGTGTATGATATACTGGAAAGCGGAGGGAGGCAAATGAATTTTATCCGTCGGCATATCGTGTCTTTGTCGGTGTTGTTCGGCACGCTGGGCCTGTTCCTCCTGACGCTGTATTTCATCCCGTCGATAGTCAAGATAACCGATCAGAACAAGGACAGGGTCACCGGCATAGTCGAGAGGGCGTTCGGCCTCGACATACGCGTGAACGGCGAGGTTTCGTACGCCATACTCCCCACGCCGAGCATAATCGTCAACGAGATAGAGATTATGGACAAGGACGCGGTCATAGCCTCCGCCCGGCGCATGTACGCGGAGATAAAGATAATGGAGCTTGTAAGCGGCAACCTTACCGTCGAGAGCATAATACTCGGCGACGGGAGCCTGGATTTGGCCGCGGTCACGGCGTCCGGCTCTTCCGAGCTCAAGAATTTCTTCCGCGGCAACATGTTCAAGTCGCTTGTGCTTCGTAACTTCAGCTGCGAGTACAAGGGCGAGACGTTCGACCGCATAAACCTGTTCGTGCACGGGCTTCCGAACCAGGGCGTTTCCCTTGCCGGGGCGCTCAGATATATGAACGGCAGCATCAACGATCTCGTGGGCTACGTCACCTGGGACGATCAGGACAACCTCGCCGCCGGGGCGAAGTTCGGGTATTCTAGCAAGCGGGACTCCATATCCGCGGACCTTACCTATTCCGACAAGGACGAGATAAAGACCGTCGGCGGCACCCTGCGCCTGAGCACCACGAGCCTTTCGAAGTTCATACAGACCATAAACAAGGACTGGGTGCTGCCTCGGCAGCAGGTGTTCTCGAGCAGGCTCGAGGTGGGCGCCTCGATAAAGACCACCGAGAACGCGATTGTGTTCTCGGACGGGACTATAAGTTCGGAGGAGACCGTCGGGACGTGGAGCGCTACCCTGCCGTTCGATCTGGACGACGATGGATCGATCGTGCTTATTCCGTCCGCCACCACTATAAAGGCGGATTTCCAGACCATCCGGCTCGCGAAGTTCATAACCATGCCCAAGGCCGACATAATAAAGGAGATCGAGAGCCTGTTCAAGACGGGCGACAACCCGAAGATATTCGATCTGTTCGAAAGCGCGACCGTCGGGCTTACGGCCGGCAACATGATACTGCCGAAGCGGACTTTGACCGGATTCGCGCTCAACACCTCTCCGCTGAGGGAGGCGGACAGGAAGCGCCATTCCGCCGAGAGGGGGATATTGGTCGAGCGCATGACCTACCGCGACAACAAGACCGGCATGGACGCAAGCGGCGTGGTGATAGACCGCGGCGACACGGTTGGCATAGTGGCGGACATACGCTCCGCCCCGATGTTCGGGTTCGCCAACCCCATGTTCAAGAACATAAACGTTTCTAACCTTAAGGGCTCTATGGTGCTGGACGGCGACCGCTTCTCGCTTAAGGACTATTCGTTCGGCATATACTCGTCCGTTTTTTCCGGAAAGTCGATAGAGCGCGAAGGGGACAGGGTCGTGTTCGACGTGGAATCGCCCATGGTCGACCTGGGCCGGTTCGCGTCCGAGGACATAGACCTCGCGCTCGTCTTGTCCAAGCTCTCGTCCGTCAGGGGCGGCGATGTTTCCATGGGGGCGCGCGTGGGCGAGCTCCGGCTCGACGAGAGGACGGTCTATTCGGATTTCGTCATGGACGCGGTGTACAAGGGCGACGACCTGGAGATAAGGCGCATGGATTTTTCCGAGGGGCAGAGCCTGAACCGCATATCCGGGAACCTGTCCAACATCACGGGCGAGAGCGGCGAGTTCGAGAATTTCCGCTACACGGTGTCGAGCAAGTCCAAGCAGCGCGTGGCCATTCCGATAGTCAAGAACAACTTCATCGACCGCATAATCAAGAACGGCGTGACCTCCGTCAACATACAGATGGACGGGGCCGCGGACAATCCGAACAGCAACATTTCGGCCGAGGCCGGGGACGTGAAGATAAGGGTCGACGGGAAGCTCCAGGACAGCTCGAGCAAGTACCGCATCGACTTCACGCACGGCGAGCTCAAGGGCTTCCTGTTTTCCAACGGCTATCTCGGCGCCGAGATGCTGGACTACATATACGACGCCATTCCGTTCCGCATCACCGCGGACGTGGAGAAGGGGCGGCTTAACAACCTGGTGGTGGAGGCCAAGGGCAACCGCTTCGTCGGCTCGGCCGACCAGAATGGCGCAAAGCTTGGCATAGCGAGGTTCGACATCCGCCAGATTTTCAAGAAGATGAAGGACGACGAGGCCTATATCAACATGATCCTGAAGTTCATCCGCTCGTCACGGTACAGCCTGCGCATCTCTTCTCCCGCGGCCATGAACTACGACGGCGACCGCTACGACGACTTGGAGTTCGACCTTTCCGTCGCGAGGAATCCCGGCGCGTTCAAGTTCTCGTTCAGGAAGGGGGGGATGACGGCGAAGGTCGACGTCGAGGTCGCGAACGGCCATGTGTTCGACGGCGCGCTTTCAGTGTCGGATTACAAGATACCGCCCGACATGATGAAGAACTCCCTGATGGACCTGCGCTCCGGCTCCATGCGCGGGGCCATGAAGTTCTCGACGGAGGGGCTCAACCTCAACCAGGTGCTGGGCTCCCTGGGCGGCGACTTCGATATAGTCGTAGAGGACGGGGAGATCGGGGGGATAAGCGGCCAGCAGGGGCAGCTCGGGAACATCCTGGACCTGGCGAACATCACGACGAACAACATAATGTACGTGTTCGAGAACAGCTTCAAGAGCGGCCGGCTTCCGTTTTCGCGCCTGTCCCTGAAGGGGAAGATGCGCAGTGCGAACGTGGAGGATGCCGCGGTCGAGCTGGTTTCCCGCGGCATGTCGGCGGCGGGCGCGCTCGCGTTCAACGTGATAAGCAGGGCCATAGGCGTAAAGGCGCTGTTCACGATAGAGGGGCTTTCGCCCGGCGCCATCGGCGTGAAGTATTCGGCGGAGGGGTTCATCAACAACCTAGAGTCCAAGGTCGACCCGAGCGAGGCCGTGGGCAGGATAAACATACCGTACCTTCAGAAGAAAAAGCGCGAGCGCGCCGCGGCCGAGGCGACGGAAGCGGCGGCGCAATAGTATCCGGCCGGGCTCGAGGCTTCCGGCCCTAAGGCCGCCGGGCCTCGAATCCTTCGGCGCCTCGTTGGCCTTTCATGGCCCGGAACACGAGCATTCGTATCTTGCTCGACAGGCTGCCTCCGCCGCCGTTTGAATCTATTTCCGCCGCGGCACTGGCGGCGCTTTTCCCGGCCCGCCCGCACATGGCGAGGAACTCGCGCCACACCTCGTCCTCCATGGACACGCTGGTCCTGTGGCCGAGTATCGTTATCGAATGTTTGCGCACAGCCATTCAAGGAATCCGCCGAAGGTTTGAAACGGCGTCACGGTTTCGCCGGATATGTCGGAAACTATCTCGTATCCGCGCGCCGGGACGTAGTATGCCGAGTCCACGAACAGCGATCCTATGCGGAGCCTGCCGGCCGGGCCCTTGTTCATGTCGGCTATGCCGGGGAATTTGTATCCGGCGGCGAGGTTTGCGGCCTTCGTTCCGAAGAATTCCGCGCCGCCGTGGGTGAATCCGTCGGAGCGAAGCAGGAACGCGCGGTATTCGTCGGGCACTCCCGGGGCGCCCGCGTTCGCCAGCATCGCCTCCGCGAAGTCTATGGCGCTTGCGTCCGCGGGGGGCAGCATGCCGGAGCGGAATTTTTGTAAGAACTTATCCAAGGGAGTTTCCTTTTTTTTCCGCCGCGGCGCGGGCGGCGGCTGCCTGTGCGGCGGCCTGTTCCGCCCCCATGCTCATGGACGCTCCGGCCGCGGTCATGCGGTCGTCCGTGGTGTTTCCGCCGGCGCTGGCGAAACCGCGGAGCGCAGGCAGGAACACGCGCCCGCTCGGGTCGGGCGTGAACAGGACCTCCGCCCCGTGGGCCGTCTGTTCGGAAAGGAAGGTTGCGATTATGTCGCGGAAGGGGTATTTTTTTATCACGAACATGTTCGATATGGTTATTTCTCCGCCGTATTCCACGGGGGTTTTAAGCATTATGTCTATGTTCTGGGGCAGCGTGCCGGATTTCATCTGCATGGCGGCCTCGAACGGGAATCCCGCGGCGGCGAGGGTCTCGAAGTCTGCGTAGAACGTGTATTGGAGGAACTTGTCCGCCAGCATGAGAAGTTCGCGGCGCGACTCGGCGAGGTCGTAGTTTCGCGCCCTGGTCGAGGCCTTGAGCGGCATTTCGGGGAGTCCGAGCTCCGCTATCCTGTCGCGCCAGCGTTCTTCGCCGTTTATCATCACGCGGCCTTTTTCATTTGCTTGCTGTCGAAGTATTCCATCGCCGTATCCGCGTAGTGCTTATAGCTCGGCAGGACTTCCGTCCCCGATTTGTCGGGCAGGACCGAGAATATGTCCGGCATCGCGCCCGTGCCGAGTCCGGCCACGCGCACGCCCATTTCGCCCCACACCGCGGTCATGTCGTCGTAGTTTATGATCGTGCCGTTCGGGACTACGGCGACCGGTATCACCTCCACGCCGCTGTCTTCCGGGAGGGTTTTCGCGATAAGCTCGCGCATGGCCTCCGCGGCGCGCGCGGCGTGCCACACGGGGGAGTCGTACTTGCGCGAGCCGGAGAACCACGCCGGGATTCCGTCCTCCTCGGCCCTGGTGTCGTTCGCGATTATTTCGCCGATTGCCGGGCACACGGCGCACACGGCCATTACGTCGGATTCGCCTATCGCGACGAAATCTGCGTGTCCGCGGCCTATGTCGCGCGGGCCGTACACCTCGTATCCGCAAGACGACAGCATGTCGCTCGCGTCCAGCTGGGTCATCTGGCGCATCGCGCTGTCGGCCGTCGCCCTGTCCTCCTCCGTGGCCTCCGGTTCGACAAGCTCTGTCCGGGCCTGCGTCCTCTCGCCCGAGAACAGGGCGCGCCATTGCGGTGAGTTCGGGTCTATCTGGCCGGTTCCCATGCGTTCGCGGAGGAACGATGCGGCGGCCTGCGCGTTTTCGGCCGCGAGAGTCCTGTCCTGCGCCCCTCCTCCGGCGAGCTTTGTCATGACGAACACGTAAAGGGCGAGGTTCGTCGCGGATGCTATGTCTAGGAACAGGTCTTTCCTGAACGCCATCAGCATGTCGCCGTGCCACCTTATCACCACCCATGCGGCTATCGGGGCCAGGAGGATGGATGTCATGAGGAATATAAGAAGTATTTTTTTCAACTGCCTCTCTCCTTTGCCGGTGTTTTCCGGGGGCGTCCTATTTCGTCTTTTCCGCGGCTGCTTCTGCGGCGACGGCGGCGGCGGGCGCGTCTTTTTTCCTATGCTTCGCTTTGACTTCCTCCTCCTCCATGATGGCTTTTTCTATTTCCTCCTTTTTCTCCATTTCCTCAAGAAGGTTTAGTCCGCCCTCCGGCCATTCTTTGCCTCCGATTCTCGTGCTATTTTTGTATTCCGCGGCGAACGTGCTCACAAAATCGATATACGCTTCTTTGAAATCGTCCTTGTATCCCTTGTTGTTGAGCTCCAGATAGGCCATCAATGCCGCCAACCCCTCGCCTATCTTGGCGTCCTTGTCCTTTTTGTCGTTCTTATATTTGTCGACTATTGTTTTGTTCATGAAGTCCTGCAGCGCTTTCCGCCGTGCCAGGACGCCGGCTTCCGTTCTCGCGTAATCGCCCTCGAAGAACCGCGTCGAGAGGGGGTTGGACAGTTCGGCGTCCCTGTCCTCCATTGCCTTTTTGGCCGTTTCGTACTCCTTTTTGGCCGCGTCCACGTTGCTCTGGCTCACGCCGTCCTTCTTGTTGTCCAGCTTTTTGCGCTGGTCCTCGTATTCATGCAGCTTTTCTTCCGCCTCTTTTCTCAGCTCGTCGACCTTTTTTCTCAGCTCGTCGGCATCGGCAATAGCTTCTCTGTGCGCTTTGTTCAGCCGGTCGAGGAGCGCCCGCTCGAACGGCTGGCATGCGCGGCTCTGCTTGCCCTGGAATATTTTTTTATCGCCGTTGACGCGGCGTTTATAGTCCTTCACATGCCACGTTTCATGCGGGCTTTTCAGCTTCTTCGTCGGGTCGTCAGGATCGTCGAAGTATTCCGGATTTTCTCCGAACAGATCCTTCGCGGTGGCCCACATGCGGTCTGTGGCATCCCGTTCCGCGACGTATTTCGTTCCCCTCTCGCCGACGAATTGCGGAAAGTCCTGGAGCGCGAAGTACGCGGCGCGCCAGAATGTCCTGACCAAGGCGTTGGTCGCGGGCTTGATGAGGTCGAGGAAGTCCTGCAATTCCTTCGCATCTCCGGCGGATAGGCTTCCGGTGACCTCGATCTTGTACTTCTTGCGGACCTTTTCCAGGGCCTTGGGGTCGTCGAGCAGGACTTTGGACTTCGCCTCCGCGTCCTTGTCGCCAAGCAAGGCCGCGCTTACTATTTTGTCGCTGAGTTTGGCAAGCACCGGATACTCCTTTTTTATGGCCTTGGCTATATCGTGCGGCACGCGCCCAAGCACGGCGTCTTCCATCGCCGGCCCGAGCTTGTCGTTATAGGCCTTGCGCTTCTCCTCCCATGCCTTGTTGGACTCCTCCAAAAGGCCCTTGTATTTATCTATGAAGCCTTTCCATTTATCGGCGCTGATATTGGTTTGGGGACTTTCAGCGTTTTTCAAACGGCTCTGTATATCTGCATCGCTATAATCGATTATGCTGAGCTGGGCCTCTTTCCTTATCGTGTCTAGGGCCCGTTTCTCCGCGGTCGGATCCGTTCCGCCGGGTTCTAGGCCTTTGATAAGCAGGTCGTCCGCGATATTCGGGAAATCTATTTCGTCCTCTTTGCACAGGGCCAGCGCCCATTTTTGCGCCTGCTTGTACTTTTCGCTGTACTTGTCGTAATTGGCCTCGTACGCGCTCCACTTTTCGTCGCCCTCCGGCGTGTCCGGATACGCGGCCGTATCGCGGTCGGCCTTTGGGTTCCGGCCGAACTCTCCGATCTTTTCGACCTCGTTTTTCAGCATGGCCTCGAACAGAAGGCCGAACTGCTCATGTATCACGTCTTCCACGCTGTCGTCTATGTCGGCGAACGCGGCATCCACCTGGCCCGGTGTCAGTCTGGTCGAGCGGTAAAGCCCCCTGAACCTGTCAATAGCGTCGTCGAAAAAGCCGGGTTCGTCGCGGCTTTCCAACTCTTCCAGCACGGCTTCGAGACCGTCTGGGACAGGGATTATGTTGGGCCTGTTCGCGTCCTTGTATATGGCGCGGAGGAGATCGCCTATAATGTACGGTTTTTTCTTGCTCCCGTCCTCTGCCCTGCCTATTGCGGCGGGGCTCGGCCTGGTATTTTCTCCAAGCTCTAGGACTTCCTCCGGGCTCACCGTGTCCGGGTCGGGCCTGGCCGCGTATTCTTCCATCAGTTCGGAAAGCTTTCCGTCCAAGTATTCTTTCGCATCGAAATCCATAAAAGTTCCTTGCAAGTGGTTATCTTTCATATATATTATATAGCAAAAGGAGAGGGAGTTCAAGGCATGTATCTGGGATTTTCGTTCTGGGCGCGGATTCTGGCCGTATTGCTGGCGGTTTTCCTGGTCGCGAAGGCGAAGGTTTTCGTTCTTGTTCTATCCTGGCTCGTGATACTGTTCTGCGCGTTCGCGGTATATGTCAAGCGCTCCGGGAGGCACAGGGGGGCCGAGCGCTGGCTCGACCGATTCTTCCTTTGCTGGGCGAAAAGGGTGAAGAGGTGGACGAGAAAAAAGGCATAGGGGCATCCGGCATAGTCCGCATCGTGTTCATGGCCGTGGTCGCGGTTTTGTTCGTCCTGCTGGTCGTGGGCGGCGCGGTGATGGTGGTCGACGTCGGGTCGGACTGCTGGACGTGCTCTCTGTTCACGCGCGTGTACGGCGCGCTTTCGACCTCTGCCATGTCGTCGTTCCTCGGGCTGCAGGCGAGCGCGCTCGCGGTGCTGTCCGTGTGCCTGGCGCTGTGGATGGCGTACGAGACGTACAAGGTGTACATGAAGGGCTTCATGGCGGTAATCCCGGGCGAGGCCGCGGTCACGGACGAGAAGTTTTTCGCGAACATTTATAAAAGGCTGTTCATCGCCGGCATGGTCATGGCGCTGTTTTTCATGCCCTCTCCACGGGCAGTGTTCGGCTGGGGCTACGAGACCATACTGAATTTCGGGGCCGGCATCGGGCGCGCGCTTCTGGAGCGGCGGCTGGCGGCGGACGGCCTTCCGATACCGGACGGTGTTCCGATAGACGGCAAGGACAGCGAGAGGATAGACTGCCGCGTGAATTCGGCGGAGCTGGAGTACGAAAGCGACCGGCACGCGCTTTCCCGCACCACGCGCGATTCGTTCGTTTGCATGATAGCCGAGATAGACGCGCTGCGCCGCGACTATTACGCCCTGGGGCGCGAGATGATGAAGTACGGCGGCGGCCACGTGGTGGCCATGGTGGTCGTGAACGTGGGCGCGCGCCTTGCCGCGTTCTTCGGCGGCCGGGCGTTGAGCCGGCTCGGCACCAAGAAGTGGATAAAGGGCATGGAGAAGAAGATCGACAAGGGCAAGAAGACGGACGTGAGGACCAAGACCGAGGCCATGTCCGGCCGTCCGCCGAAGCAGCCTAAGGTTCTGAGCGACAATACTGCCGATCCCGTGATAGATCCGAAAACCGGGATTAGGACCACGAAAAGGACTATAGTCACGCACATAGGCAACCAGAAGCAGACGCAGGAGATAATCACCTCCGAGACCGCGTCTAGCCAGAGGGCCGCTGCCACGCTCGCCAAGGTCAACGAGCAGCTCTCCAAGAACAAGCACGCGCTCGACACGAAGCGGGTGATGGGGCGGAGGCTGCAGGACTTCGGGGGCTTTATCGCGAACGCCGGCACGCTCCTGTGGATACTCGGGGACGAGGACGTGCGCGTAGGCCTGGCCGGCATAGTGCTTCTCGGCGGATTCTTTTTCATAAACCTCATGTTTTCGTTCGTGATTATAGAGCAGATGCTCATCCTCGGCGTCGCGCTTATCCTGTTTCCGTTCCTGGCGGTGTGCTGGTGCTTCGAGGTCACTCAGGAATACGCCGTCAAGTCGTTCAAGAACTCGTTTAGCTTCGCGGTGGGCCTGGTATTCCTGTGCCTGATGACCGTGGCGTGCATAGAGCTTGACAACTGGATACTGGGCGGCATGCTGAGGAGCGCGTCGGGCGACGTGACCACGCCGCGCATGGCTGCCGAGATAATCGGCAATTGCAACGAGGGGGGCGATTGCGACATAGGCCGGTTCGTCGAGATCACCGGCACGCACTGGTATTTCCTGTACATATTGTTCGCCGTGTACCTCAACTCCAAGCTGCTCCGGGCCGCGCCGGAGTTCGCCAAATGGTTCTGGGGCGGGGCCTCGGCCGGTTCCGGCATAGGGGACAGCGCCAAGGCTTTCGGAAAGAGCGCGGTCGGCTACGTCATGGCGGGCAGCCGCAAGTTCGTCGGGTTTGTCAAGAACGACGAGAAGAGCGCCACCTTCATCGACCGCATCGGCTCGCTGTTCGGCGGGAAAGGGGGAAAGCCATGAGGGCCGTGGCGTTTCTTTTTGCCGCTCTCGTTTCGTTTCCGGCTGCCGCGTCCAGGTGCGCGCCGGAGCAGGCCGCGATATTCTTTCCGAATCCCGCGGCTGTGGAGGAGATTTACAGGGACACGGACTATTACTGCTCGGACATCCTGTATCTTCAAAACGCGAGGCTCGGCCCCGTGCCGCTCGCGCAGTACGAGGCCCTGTACCTCGGCGCGGCGAACGTGTCGAGGATGCGTTCTCTCGGCATAACGCCCGACATAATAAGGTACGGCGCGGATCCCGACGATCCGGAGGCTACCGCGGAATTCGTGGCCGAGGTGGGCGCGGACCCGCAGGGATACATCGACCAGCAGGCCGCGGCGGTAAGGATGGACGTCGACTATAAGGTCGAGTACGGGGCGGCCGTCGCCCGCATATCGAACGACAGGAGCCAGGACTGCCTCGCCGTCCGTCCGTCCGGCGGCGCGCGCTCGTTTTCCGACATTGCGCGGGGCCTGCCGCCGGCCATGCGTCCCGTTGCCGTGAGCGGCGGCGTGCTGCTCTCTCCGTTCGACAGGACGGACGAGCCGCCCACCATCGCGCGCATAGACTACAGCAACTCGCTGTCCGTCGCGGGGAAGGACGCGACCAAGTCGTCCCTCCGCAACATAGTTTTCCACAAGCTGCCTAGCAATATTTCGGTCGAGGCGGAGTGGAGCGAGAGGAATTGCAGGTCCGACGGGCTCGTGCGGCTCCTCGAGCGCCAGTCCAGGTGCTCCCTATGCCGGTACCTTGTGTTTTTCACGAACGAGATTTCGTACCTGTTCGACTATGTGTTCCGCACGTTCCGGTACGTGCTGCTGGCCTTCCTGGCCCTCGGCGGCGCGTTCGCCATGGCGGGGAGGTTCTTGAAGGGGTTCGATGGGTTCCCCTGGGCGAACAAGTTCGACGGATACCTCAAGGACGTGGGGGAGAAGATGCGTGTCGTGGTCATCGCCTCGGTAATCGCCGTCCTTCCGCCGAAGGTCATATTTTCGTTCACGCTCGAGCCGGTGCTCGATCTCACGCTCGGCCTTGCCGACAGGATACTCGCCATTCAGGGGCTGGAGAGCCGCTCGTGCGATGCGGACAGGGTCATAGGGGATCTGCAGAAGGCCGAGGACGAGCGCCGACATGAGAAGATAGTCCCGCCCGTCGTCGCCCGCTGGGTCGACCGGGCGGCCGATGAGGGGGCCGCGAGCGAAGCTGCCGCCGGGGGGATGGCGGCCAGGGCGGGGGCCGGAGGCGGGGACGCGACAGGCGTCGAGACCGCAGGGGACGGCAATTCCTTGTTTTCGCCTTCCACCGTCGGGACGATAGTCTGCTTCATGCAGGCGACTTCCGCCATGAATGCAAAGGGGATGGTCCTGGGCCAGGTGTTTTCGGGGCATCTGGGCCGGCTGGTATTCAAAAACGGCCCGGGCAAGGGCATAGTGGCGTGGGTGGTCGGCATAATGATATATATTTTCTTCTGGTGGATAAACCTCATGATCGGGTTTTATATCCTCGATGCGTTCTACGAGGTTCTGCTGATCGCGATAACATGGCCTTTCCGTGTGTTCGGATATGCGTTCGGGTTCATAGAGTTCGGGCTTTCCGACATCATGACCGCGGCGAAGGACATCGGCGTCACGTTCGTTTCGCTGGCGGTTTTCGGCGTGTACAACATGATGATGATGACGGCGTTCCGGTTCGTCGGCGGCACCGGCGGAAAGTTCGACGCCGCGGTGCGGGCCAACGACGTGAACGTGCTTTTGGACTCCGTGATGGCGTCTCCCGGCGATACGGCGGCGTTCTTGTTCATCCTTTTCGTCATGTGGTATTTCTATTCGAACATGGACAGGCTTCTGGGCGCGTTCGATGGAAAGGTGGGGCAGCGCCCGCTCGGCAGCGTGATAAAGGCCCTGATCGTAAGCGGCGCCACGATGGTGATAAGCGGCAAGCCCGCGGGCGGAGGCGACAAGCGCAATTACGATTACTACGTCAATGGCAAGAAGAAGAAGGACGGGGAGGAAACCGCGCCATGATACGTCTGTTCGTCGCGCTGTTGTTCCTTTCCTTTTCCGCCGCGGCCGGCCCGTGCGACGGGTTCGGCGTATCCGCGTCCGATCCCGGCCTCGAGTGCTGGGAAAGCCGTTATATCCGCGACTACAGGTCGTCCGCGGCCGACTTGATGTCGAAATACGCCGGGTATTCGGCGCTTGCAGACGCTGATACGCTGCGGCGCGAGGGCATCACGCCGGAAAAGGCCGAATACCTTCTGGAGCATTTCGTGGCCGACGGGGAGACGGGCGCGCTCGCGAACGCCATGGAGCGGGCGGCGCAGGAGTTCCTCGACCACAAGGCCGAGTTCAAGTTCGCGCTCAAGGCTCCGCTTCCCGGGTATCCGCGGCACCTGCAGCCGATAGGAGTGGTCGGGCTTGCGCTCGTCAATCCGTTCGGCGAGGCCGTGGCCTGCATCATGAAGGACAGGAATTCCGAATTCCTTGGCGCGCTTCCGATACATTCCCTCGCCGCGGACGGGAGCTGTTCGAAAAACGCGTCCGACCAGGTGGGGAAGATAAATACGATGATTATAGTCGGCCATCCGTTCCTGACCGACATGACGGAGGTGAAGAAGAAGGGCGCGTGCCGCACGTGCCTGATCTTCGAGATAGCGTTCAATTCCATGTCCCGGACGGCGCTCGTGTTGTACGACAAGCTGTCCGCGCCCGCTCTCGGCGCCATGGCGATCGGTTTTCTGATATGGTCTTTGTTCCTGTTCTGGAACAAGGTGATAGAGGGCGGCAAGCCGGTCGATTTCGTCAGGGAGTTCTTTTCGAAATCCGTGTGGCTGGCGATAGTCGCAGGGCTGCTGAGCGTGTCCGTAAAGGACGAGAACAACCTCCTCAAGTGGACGCTCGAGCCCATGACCGGCCTGATGGCCTCGTTCGCCGAGAAGACGACCGAGGGGATAAGCCCGGGCAAGGCGTGGGAATGCTCCTACGTCCCGTCGGACAAGTACGGCGACAAGGTTTTGTTCTCGGCGGAAACGAAGCGCAACATCCTGTGCGCGATAGAGCGGCTCGACGATTTCGTAAGGTTTTCCAGCGCCGTCGGCAGGTACAACATGAAGCGCGGCGCGGCGAAGATGGTCGTCGGCCTCCTGGTCGTGGTACTGTTCCTCTACATCGGCCTGGTCGTGCCGTATTATTTCATAGAGAGCATATTCAAGATAGGGCTGGTCGTGATACTGCTTCCGCTGGTCTTGATCGGGCTCGCGCTGGACAAGCTCAAGTCCATGCCTGACCTCGCGTACAAGACTCTGATGGGCGCGGTGTTCCAGGTAATATCGTTAAGCATAGTGCTGCCGATAATAGCGGTGCTCATGCTGTACGCCGGCGGCGTGGACTATTATGCGTTTTCGCGCGCCGGTTCGGTTGCCCAGGCCCAGGCCGGCTCGATGATCTGGCTTCTGTCCATGGACGCGACAGACATAAAGGGCGTGCTGTTCACCGGGCTGGTTAGCCTCCTGCTGCTCGGCAAGGCGGTTTCGATAGCGAACAAGTTCGGAGGCGGCGATAACATGCCCAAGCAGTTCTTCCGATTCATCAAGGGCGCGCTGATATACATTGCGGGCAAGACGCACAGCATCGAGCTGATGAGGAACAAGGCCGACGCTATCCAGAAGAAGATGGAGAAATGACATGGCATGGAGCGACGTGAAATCGTTTTTCGACAAGAGCGCGGCGGTGCGCGCTTTCATGTTCGACGGGATCAAGGGCTTCCTGTCGTCGTTCTTTCTCGGTCTCGGGGCGTTCCTGGTGGTCGCGATAATGACCGTAAGCGTCGGCGCCGGAGAGTGGGTTCCCGGCAACACGTTCGACCAGTGGATAAAGGGGGTGTCGCCGGGGTGGGACGGCTCTCCCGTCGATCCGCTCGTATGCCCGGCCTGCGGCGTGTTTTCGGCCCTGTTCGACATGGTCAACGTCCTCGGCATGAACATGTACGAGATGGTCCACGACATAGTGTGGATACTCGTGACCTTCGGCTTCGCGGTATGGCTCCTGGTGCGCGTGTACCGCGAGATGTTCGAAAAGCCCGAGGGGGAAGGCCTGTTCATGGACGTGGTGAAGAAGGTGATAATCATTTCCATAATCGGCGCCGGCATCGGGTATCTGGAGCCGGGGAGGATAAGGGAGGTCGCGAAGGGCGTGGTGAGCGTGACGCTGGAGCCGGCGCTTTCCATGGGCGCGGGCATAGGGAACGAGATAATAAAGAATCCCGTGTGCGACCGGTTTCCGGAGTGGTTCCGGAGCAACCCGTCCGCGGCGGTCAGGGAGGGGCTCATCGGCGGGGGCGCGAAGGAAAGCCTGCTGTGCGCGGCCAATTCGATAAACGTGGTCATGCTCTCGGGCGTCACGGCGGCCAAGAACATGGTCGATTTCTCGCTCATGAACCTGCCGAATCCCATGGCCCTGCTGGACCTTATGGGCGGGCTTGCGATGGCGGTGGTGTTCCTGGTGCTGTACGTGGCCATTATGTTCAAGTTCGTGGATATAGTGATGACGACCGGGATACTCATAATCTTCCTGCCGCTGATGCTGGCCGGCTATGCGTACAAGGAAACGGAGGGTTTCTCGCAAAAGGGCATAGAGTCCATTGTGTCCATGGCCGTATACATAATCGTATACTGCCTGTTCCTGGGCATACTGTACGCGTCGTTCATATACGTCGGCGACGCGTACTATCCGGCGCCGGTCGACAACTTCACGTACCTGTTTCCCGATTTTCTGTACCCGGACATGGGGAACATGGCGGGGCTTGCCGACATGCAGAAAAGCCGGGCGTTTGCGGCGTGCTGGAAAGAGAACTTCGGCTCGTCCTGGTTTCTCAAGGGGTGCCTCAAGGATCACGGGATGGAATTCAACATGCCCGGGTTCGGGTCTCCCGATCCGGTTGGCAGCTTCCTGCCGCTGATGGTCATGGCGATATTGGCGCTGGTGATAATGGGCATGGCGAAAAGCTACGCGGGCCAGGCCGGCGGATACCTGTTCTCGATAGGCGGAGACATCAAGGGCTTCGCCCAGAGCTCGCTCGGATACCTGTTCGGCGGCGCGCGGAAGCTCGTGGGCAAGGTTATAGGCAGGCCGCAGGGCGAATTGGCGAAGGACGCGCTCGCGGACGCGGCGAAAAGCATAACGGACAAGATAGAGGGGGGACGGTGAAAAAGCTCCTGGCGCTTTTGCTGGTGCTGCTTGCCGCCGTCCCG
>JAITSG010000068.1 GCA_031288035.1 Rickettsiales bacterium
TCATTTCCGGACAACGACAAGACAATCGACTCGGATACGCCCTCCCTCGCCTTGCAGGTGATGCTCGGCATGAATATAGACGTCACGGAAAATTTTTCTCTTGACCTAGGATATAAGTACGCCAACCTCGGCGACGCAACGTCCGATATAAAAGTCGACTATGCCTTTACTCCGACCTCCGGCACGACAACCCATATTCCCGGGATCCTCAATATAAAGGATGAAGACTTGAGGTTCGGCGCGTTTTATTTCGGAGGGCGCTATACCTTTTAATACGGCGATTACTCCATCCTCCCCCGCGCCGTCACGCGGCCGAGCATGCGGTAGACTTCGCCGTAGCGCATGAAAAAACCCTCGCCGACCATGTATCCGAACGGAGTTTCGGCCAATATCGGCTCGCTTCCGGAAATAGTGTCGGCGTCCAGCTCTACGATCGCCTCGGAAGTGGTGGCGCGGTTGCCGTCGGAATCCACGACGCGGACGCCGCCCCTCAGGCTTATCACCTTCCGGCCGCCCGCGAACTCGCCCGAATCCGAGTAAAGCCTCACCCAGCCTCCGTCGGCGAAAGTGGCGCGGGCCGAGACATCCTCGACCGCGAAGTTCTTGCCCTTGTTTTCGACAAGGCGCTTCGCGCGCACCTCGAACTTCACGCCCTTGTCGCCGCGGCCGAGAAAGTTCCCCTCGTCCAGCATGAACGAAACGTCGTTCTTCGCGTCGAATTTCGGCATGACGAAACCGGAACTCTTGATAGACTTGAACGCCGGGATGAGGAGCAGCGCGCCGAAAACGAGCGCGGCTATGCTTGGCAGCGCTATCTTCAAGAGATAGACCACCCTGCTCCGGGCCTCCAAATTTATGAAATCGCGATACATGCGTGCATCCGGCCGCGCGAAGCGGCGCCAAGCTATTTCAGCACGGTTATCTCGACCGTGCCGTTCTTCCTGTCGTCTTCCTCGACCAATATCATCATCCGGCTGGCCGCCATGCCGCCGTCAAGCAAGGCCTTCCTTATGTTCAACAGGCGCGAAAACGCCACGTTGCGGCCGTCGCCGCCATAGTATGAAACGAGCCGCAGGGAATATCCGTCCATGCCCTCCACGCGCGCGAGGACAAGCTTCGCGGCCGCGTCCACGCCCGCGCTGTCGTCGCCGGGAGGGAAGGCGACCGAAACGTCGCTCTTGGACCTGCTTACCACCGACGGGGCGCCGAGCTTTATTTCGACCGGCTTTTCGGCCTTAATTTTCTCAATCTCCCCGGCCGGCACGCCGGCGCGCGGCGATGGCGCGCTTACGACCGGAGGCGGGAGCTTTTCCTCGACGGGCCTTTCAACCTTCTTTTCTTCGTGCTTCTTTTCCGGCTTCGCGGCCGGAGAGCCCTTATCCCCGGGCGCGGCGACGGACGGACGCGGCGCGGCATAGCCGGCCTTAAATCCGCCCGCGCGAAGGTCCATGGCCCCGCTAGGAGCCGAAAGCCTGACCGGGCCGAACAGCCGGGCGGCGCCGGCGGACAAGGAAACGACCGATAAAACGAATACTGGCACGACTATCTTTCTCATCATTTTGCTCCTTTTTTCATTATAATGTCGGCCAAGGTCGGTTGTAAAGAATTATTTTCCGCGATTATCACGTCCGCGTCGAGATACGACTGCGCCGGCATGCCGTCCGCGGAAAACGCGCGAACCATCGCCCCGGCCTCCCGCGCGACAAGAAGCCCCGCGGCCACGGCGAACACGTCCCTGCCCCGGCCGACATAGCCGTCGATAGCCCCGCAGGCCAGATACGAAAGCGCGATGGAATCCGGGCCGAAAACCGCGCTTCTGCCGCTCGCAAACATTCCTCCGGAAGTCCTTTTCGATACGCGGATGCGCCGGGTCATCCTTGATTCCCGCAGCATAGCCCCGCCGCCCTTTTCCGCATACGCCATGCGGTCGGACAGAGGATTGTAAACCGTCGCGGCGATCACCTCCTTCTGCCGCTGCAGCGCGAGGGTCATGGCGAACGCCGGAATCCCGCGCGAGAAAAACTCCATCCCGTCCATGGGGTTGAATATGAACCTGTGCGAAATGTCGGAGCCCCGCGCCTCGCGCCCGCCCGGGGCTACGAGGCCGAACTTCGGACGAGCCTCCGCCAGCGAGGCTATCACGGCCTTCTCCACCTTGGAATAAGACACGGCGGCGAACTTTTCGGCCGCGCCCACGGAGGACTGGAGCTGCTCTATCTCTCCGAAATCGCGCATCAAAAGCCGCCCCGCGCCTTCGAGGGCGGCCGCCATCACGGCAAGGTTCGCACTCATATTAACAAAGGCGTCCATATCAGCTCCTATCAACCATCCGGCCCGCCAATCCGACACGCGCAAATCCGCGGGGCGGGGAAAAACCTATCAATAAACGCCGTACACCGCGTTCACGACAACGGAGACCCTATCGTCGCCGTGGACTATGGATGGCGAGGCGCCGGCGGCCCCCTTGGCGGACATGGGCGAGGATTCGCGCAAAAGCATCGGGCGGAATCCGCCGCCGTCCAGGCCGTCCTCGACCTCGGCGGACACGAGGCGGTCGATCGAGAACCCGGCGCCCGCGGCCGCGTGCTCGGCCTGCCCGCGCGCGAGGGCGGAAGCCTCGGCTATGCATCCGCGAGAGGCCTCGAGCTTCGCCTCCCTGGACGCATAGGCGCCGTAGGATTCGACCAGGACGTCGCCGAACTTGCCCGTTCCGGCCATGATTCCCGCGACCTTTTGCATATCGGTCCCGTCGACGGAAACGTAAGCCTCGGCGGCTATGCCCACGACCTCGCTCCTCTTGAGCCTTTCGCTCCATTCGCGCTTTTCCGATATGGACACGCCCTCGGTGTCGACTTCCAGCCCCTCGCCCGAGGACTTCACGTAAGACACGAGCTTTTCGTAAGTCGCGAGCGTGCGGGAGCCCGCGGCCTCCCTGCCCTTGTCGAGATTGTATACGCGCAGGCGAAGGCGCGCGCGGTCCTTTGGCACCTTCCTCGAACACTCCCCGCGCACGGACACGCCGGTCAGCGGCGGATCGACGTACGGGAACATGAAATCCACCGCGAAGGCCACCGCCAGAGCGCCGGTCACGAACTTCACATTCGGGCTTACTTTCTCAAACATATCTCCCTCCTTTCAAGGCAACCTAGACGGACGCGGAAAGCTCCTCCTCGGACACGTTCGACATTCCGGCCACGCGCTCGACGTCGGCGGCCTGGCTCATGATTTCCTTTTCGATGAACTCTATCTCGCTCTGGGCGCCGCCAGAGGCATCGCCCGCCCGGCGCTTCCTGAACCCCAGCACGATGTTCCCGCGAACCTCGGCAAGGTCAAGCTTGTCCTCGGCAATCTCGCGCAGGGCTATGACGGTCACCTTGTCCCCGCTCCGCTCGATCATGGCCGGAGTGCCGTTCTGAAGCTCCTTGGCCCTCTCGCTGGCCAGGGCGACAAGCTCGAACCTGTCGCTTATTTTCGCAGTGCAGTCGTCGATGAATACGCGCGCCATAACAATCTCCCGTTAAAAACTTGCAATATTTATACGCCTAATATATAATTTTGCAAGCTTTTTATTTTAACCGGCGCGCGGAGCCGAAAACGCGGGGACGCGACCAAGAAAAAAAGGCGCGAACGGGCGGAAAAATATCCGCGCGATCGTGCCAGATTGCCGCACCGTCTTCCGAAGCCGCGCCGGCGGTTGGAAGAGTTCCTGGGTTCCGGCCTATGCAGACCTTTCCACGTCTTTACAGAGCCTTATCAGCTGCGCGCTCTCCCGCGGAGCCTCGAGGAATACGGCTATCATCATGCCCAGCCTAAGCTTCGGTATTTTTTGCATCGCGTCGTTGCGCGCTTCCTTCAGAGTTTCGCGGTATTGGCCGGCGTGGTCGTATACCCACCCTTCCCCAGCGTCCCAATGCTTCAGCGCGAACCTGTATTTCCCGAGCACAACCGAACGCTCTATGCCGGCCTTATACACCTCGTTCATCCGCCGCCTGAGATTATGCACCTCCGGCTTCCGGACATTCAGATATTCCGCCCAGTCCTGGTCGTTCCAGCGACTTCTCGGCTTGTGGCTTGTCATCGTGCGCTCCGCTTTTGCTATTGACCTCATATAATATACAACCTCCTACGCAAAGAGGCAAGCAAAACCAGTACATCCGTGCGGCGGCGCGGGATCCGCGGGCGGATATCCCGCCGGGCACCGCACGATTTTATGTTGTTTTCCCAGGCCGGCATAGTTATTATAGTCGGACAACATGCAGACGAGAGGAACGTACATGAAGAATCAAGACGCATGATAGAAATCGTGACATTCGGATGCCGCCTGAACTCGCTTGAAAGCGAAATCATGCGCAGGGCCGCAGAAAAGTCCGGGCTCGACGGCGCCATCATAATCAACACCTGCGCCGTCACGGCCGAGGCGGAGCGGCAGGCGCGCCAGAAAATCCGCAACCTAATCTTCGCCAATCCCGGAAAAAAGATAATAATAGCCGGCTGCGCGGCGCAGAACGACGCCGAAGAATGGGCAAAAAACCCGGCCGTTTTCGCCATTTTGGGGAACAAGGAAAAACTGGATGCGAAAACGTACCTCGCCCTCGCCTCCTATGCCTCCACGGCGAAAACCCCTCTACTCATGTGCGCGCCGGTCGAAAAAAAAACTGCCGCGCCGGATATAACGGCCCATGGCGACCCCCTCAAATTCGAGGGAAAGACCAAGGCGTTCGTGCAGATCCAGCAGGGGTGCGACAGCAGGTGCGCGTACTGCATAGTCCCCCTGGTGCGCGGCAATTCGGCAAGCTTTCCCCAAAGCGCCGTACTGGGCCAAGTCAGCTCGGCCATAAAATCCGGGTACAAGGAAATAATACTGACCGGCGTGGACATCTCGGCCTACGACGGCGGAATCGCGGGCATAGCCGAAAAAATACTCGCAAAATTCCCGGAGCTCCCGCGGCTCAGGCTGAGCTCGCTCGACCCGGCGCGGGACTATAGCGCGCTATTTCACCTCATGCGGCGCGAACCGAGGCTTATGCCCCACCTGCACCTGTCCATGCAGTCCGGGTCCGACAAAATCCTGCGCCTGATGCGGCGCAGGCACAAGGCGGCCGACATAGAGCGCCTGGCCCGCGCCGCGCGCGACGCCAACCCCGACATCTCGATAGGGGCGGACATAATCGCCGGATTCCCAGGGGAAACAAACGAGGATTTCGAGGAAACATACAAACTCGTCGAACGGCTGAATCTGACCCACCTGCACGTGTTCCCGTATTCGCGCCGGCCCGGGACGCCCGCGGCGGCCATGCCCGGCCAGATACACATGGCGGAGAAAAAGGCGCGCGCAGAGAGGCTCCGGGCGCTCGGCGACAGCCTCAAATCCGAATTAATCCGCGCGCAGGAGGGGCGAACCGCCGAAGTCCTCGTCGAAAAGGACAACCGCGGATACACCGACAACTATATCGAAATAAAAATACCGGGCGAAAAAATCGAGCCGAACACGATAGTCAAGATTGACTTCCCGAAATCTTGACCATATAATGCCTCCGGGGAACCCATGAGGATAATACGCACGATACTGCTGGCCGCGGCTATAGCGGCCGGGCAAGCCGCGCCCGCGAGGACAATGCTGTCGCAGGTGCGCGCCGGACGGCCGGACGCGGCGACGAGCCGCATAGTCGTGGAATCGAGCTCCGTCCCGGAGTACAACATATTCTACCTCGACTCGCCCCGGCGCGTGGTGGCCGACATAATGGACGGCGACATAAACGGGATCCGCCGCGATCTGGCCGCGCTAAACGAAATAAGCGACTTCCGCGCGGGCGTGCTGGACAACGGCGCAGCCAGGCTCGTGTTCGAGCTAGACGCGCCCAAGAAGATAACCAGGCCGCTAGTCCTGGATCCGATCCCGGGCTCAAAATCGTACAGGTTCTGCATAGACCTGGTGGACGCGGACGCGAAGGAATTCTCGGTCCTCGTGTCCTCGCGCAAGTCGTTCTCGTCGGTGAAGTTCGACCTTCCCGCGCCGAATTTCCCAAAGATTCCCGGAGCGCAGGCGGCTGTTCAGCCCGCCGTACAGGCGGCCCAGGCCGCAGCCGCACAGCCGGCCGCTTCCCCGGCGCCGAAGCCGCTCCAGCCGCTCCCTGCGCCGAAGCCCGAGGCTCCGCCCAAGCCGGCCAAGCGCGTAATAGTCCTAGACCCCGGGCACGGCGGACGCGACCCGGGCACCATTGGACGCGGCGGAACGAAGGAAAAGGACATAGTCCTAGCCGTCGCGAAACAGCTGCGCGACGTGCTCAAAAAAAATCCGAAACACGAAGTCCTGATGACGCGCGAGGGCGACACATTCGTGCCGCTTCGCGAACGCGCGGCCATAGGCGAAAAACACAGCGCCCGCCTGTTCATATCGATACACGTCAACAGCTCGCCCAGGCCCGCGGCGAAGGGATTTTCCATATACACGCTCTCGGAACGCGCGAGCGACGAGGAAAGCCGCAGGATAGCCGAGGCCGAAAACTCGGCCGACCTTACCGGAGTGGACACGTTCGCGGCGTACGACCCGGTGACGAAAAACATCCTAGGCGACCTCCTGCAGATGAAGGTCAAGGAAGAATCCGCCAAGTTCGCCGACGAAACCGTCCGGCACATGCAGAAGAACGTGCAGTGCCTCGACCGCCCGAACCTCGAGGCCCCGTTCACCGTGCTGCGCTCCGTCACGCCGAGCGTCCTGGTCGAAATAGGGTTCATGAGCAACAGGGCCGAGGAACAGCTCCTCCGGCTCAAAAGCCACAGGGACAAGATAGTCGCCGGGCTAGCCCTGGCCGTGAACAACTTCTTCAAGGATTGAAAAGCCGGTTGACGGAAGGCCGGGGGCCACTGCGACCTACCCCGTCGTTCCCGCGGCTTGTCGCAGAAATGACAAATATAGTAAATCCCCTTGCGGTTTTTCCGCAATTGCGTACGATAAGAACCGGAATTCCAGGGGAAGCATCATGGATAACACACCCAAATACACGCATAACATAAAAAAGCCTATTTCGGATTTTAAGTACGCTCCTTCATTAATGACGACAGAGGAAATACAAGAAGAATTACAGAAGCTATCGGGCGACAACTTCTTTTATTTTGATAAAATAAGAAAGACGATATTAGAAGATGCATTGTATTGGAGGAAAAAATAGCGGCGCCCCGTTTTCCGAAACGACGCATGTAATTTCCCTTGCCGCGCGCTTCCCGCTTTCCGGCTTCGCTACGCTACGCCGAGACAAGTCGTTACGCCGGGGCAAGTCGCGGCAGGCATGGCATGGAAACCCGGCAAATCCCCTTGCAATTTCTCCGCAACCGCATATAATAAAAACGGAAACTTTAGGGAGAGCGCCATGGACGACATAAAGAAATACCTGGATATTATAACAAAAACAAACGAAATCGCCTTGGCGACCTCCATCGACAACGTCCCGAATGTCAGAATCTTGAACGTCATCGTAAAACCGGAACAGCCGCAAATCCTTTATTTCGCATCAGACCGCTCCTGCCGCAAAGTGTCGGAATTCGCGCAAAATAACGCCGTCGCCTTCACTTCCGTCCCTCACGGCGAAATCGCGCATGTCCGCTCCAACAAATCGTCCGTGCAAAAAAGCAAACTGACATTAGCGGACGTGCAAGGGCAATTGATCGCTACGATTCCGGGATATGACGAAACAATCGCAGCCATAGGCGAAACATTGGATATATTCGAAATCCACGTAAAAGAAGCGGTTGTCATACCCAGCATAGATGAAAACGAACTAGCATTCATAAAATTCTGAGATTTCCGCCGCGGCTCCCCAGGCCGGGCCGGGGACGACGACAAAACAACCCGTCCCCTCCCGCGAAGGCCGGGAACGGCGGCATCGCTCCTCCCGCCCCGTTTTCCCTTGCATAAAAAAAACGCGGCCTATATAATCGACCGGGAGGAGAGAGAATTTGAAAAAAATTCTTGGATTTTTCATAGCAAGCGCGGCCCTCGCGCCCATAATCGCGCCCGGTTCCGCCATTCGCGCCGCGCGGGTGACGGAGCGCGCGGCCTCGACCGGAAGCGGCAGGGGAGGCAACGCCCGCGTCAAGCGCGTCATGAAGCCCACGGCAAAACAGTGCTCCACTGAAATCGAATACTGCATAAACTACTACTGCTCCGGCGGAGATTCGATCGGCGGGGACAAAAGCTATGTCGACGTGTGCGGCGGGCGCCCGGCCTCGGCCATAAAACCCGGCGTCGAATCGTGCCTGAGGTCGCGCACCATAATCAAAAGCATAGACTATTCCACATGCAGCACCCTCATCCAGGCGCAGGTGCAGGCCGCGATAGCCGACTGGGCACAGCACGACGCGAACGTCAAGTACGCCTCGGCCGAATGCAAGAAACAGCAGGAAGCCCTCGGCTTCGCGAAAAAATGCCACTCCGCCCTGCTGGCCAGCGACGGAGCGCAGTCGAACGCGCTTAGGTCCAAGCTCGAATCCCTGTGCGGACGGCCGGCCGGCGGAACGGACGAGATGCTTGGCCGCTTCTACAACGCCGGCGCGTACGGATATTCCGACCTGCAGGCGCAAAACGACCTTATGACCACCGGACAGGCCGGGGCGCGGCGCGAAAACTGGCGCCAGACGGCCGACGCCGTCCTGGTCGGCTATTCAGAAATGGCGGAACTGGCCTGCGGATTCGAAAACTATTCCATCACGAAAGTAAACCAATACCAGCTCGACAGCCGCGACAACGTCGCCATGGCCGGCGCGAAGGCGGAGGCCGCGGCACTCGGCCAACTCAAAGCCGAGCGGCAGGTCGCCGAAATGTACAGGAAGCAGGACTGCCTCGCACGCGCGCTTCCCGCCAACGCCAACCATTGGGAGTGGATAGAGGGCGGCGATCCCGCCTGCCGCGTGGCGTGCGCCGGCGGATACGTGCGGCAGGGCTCCGAATCGTGCATGGCGCAGCACTCGAAGCTGGACACGTCGCCCATGGCCGTGGCGGCGCCGTTCTTCGGCATAAACCTGGGCCAGGAGCCGGAGCACATAACCAGCCGCGACCTTAGGCCCGAGGTGAAACCCGCGCCCGCCGTTCCCGCGGAAAAGGACAATCCAGATCCGAAGCCGGACGACGACAAGGGCGGCGTAAACTGCGCCACCTGCTCGTGCTCGAACGCCGAATGCAAGGCCAAGTGCGCGAAATGCAACAGGAAAGGAGGCGACTCATGCGCGGATTGCCCTCAACACGCGTACGGCAGCGATGCCTATAACAATGCTTCCGACGACTATTGGATAGGAAAGCTAAAGTGCAGATATGAAAAGCAGTGCTGCATATTTGGAGGGCCTTTCGCACCCGGCGACGCGACGACGGAAAACAAGCGCCTGATAAGGGCCGGGATAGATAAAAAAATACTTACGGCGACGTGGACGTACAGGCTGTGCGAATCCGACGGCAAGACATATGCCCATACCGCGACGCAGGGAGGAGGCGGAGGGAACTGCAAATGTAGCAACGATACGAGTACTGACGATAAATTCGTTGAAAGCCTCGAATGTCGGGCGCTTGATAATACGAACTGTTGCATTTACAATTCTACGCTTAACACCGATAAGATACGAAATAATGGTTTAATCGGCACATGGCGTTTCTGCAACGGCGGCGGGACGTTCACATGGCCGGAAAATCCAGATCCGGCAGTGGGAGGAGATGACTATAAGGATCATATCTGCACCCGTATAAATGGACTTATCAATCAAAATAACTTCAACGATCTTAGGGCGTTCGCGTATGAAAAACTCCCGAACAACGAATCTATGGAACCTTGGATTACCTCGAAATTCCCGAACGCAGTAAGTGCATATCGCACTACATATCTTACATATGCGAACTTAGGATTGGTTGGCGGCACCATACAAGTAGACGCGAAGTGTTTGGCTGACGGACTGCGCCAAACCGCGGCAGAAATAGGATGTTCCGGCATACCGATCGTAGATATGATTGGCATAGATTGCTCGGAAATGCAACCG
>JAITSG010000077.1 GCA_031288035.1 Rickettsiales bacterium
AGTCCGAATAACTCCCCGGAGGGCAGGACAGGCATTGGTAGGTTGCGGCGGCGCGGGCCCCGGAGGAAATTATTCCGGCGGCCAAGAATAATAAAACTTTGCGCATGTTTTCTCTCCCATAATGAAAAGACGCTCTATGAAAGAGCGTCAGGAAGTAGTCAATCATAACAAACAATGACCCGCGTTATTCTATATATTCGCGCGGCTTCCTGACGTATGCCAGGAAAAGATTTTCAAGTGCGTTTCCAGCACTGTTTGTTCTGGGAATGACTAGTTTCCTCCCGCGTCTCTGCGGAATAGCCTCGGAATTGGTCCGGGACTTGGATGCGTTATATCTTTTTGTATCGGGATTACAAGCGGTTTGTTGCATGCGTGGTTATTTCACGACCACGCGGCGGTTGGCCTCGTTCATAACGTTGTCGGCGGTCTGCACCTTGAGGTCGGTTTCGCCCATGGCCTGGATTATTATCTTGTCGTGCGAGATTCCGCTGGCCTCCACTATCTGCGCCACGTTGTTCGCGCGGCGGCGCGAGAGCTTGCTGTTGTACTCCTGGGTTCCGGTCGTGTCCGTGTGCCCCTGGATTATGACGCTGGCCTGCGCGACGAGCGAGGTTTTGCTTATTTCCTCAAGGTCCGGTACGTATTTGTCCTGGACATTGTCCTTGTTCCATTCGAAGTTGAGCTCGTAGGGGAGCGATAGGCTGGAGGCCGCGGCGACCTCTTCCTCGAAATAGTCTTCCTGGGTTATGGTCGTGTATTCGTCATCTCCCTCTTCCGGCTCTTCTTCCGCGGTATCGGTATCCTCAGTCTCTTCTTCCGCTGTCGCGTCTTCTTCTTCGGATGCGTCCTCTTCGGCCTCCGGCTCGTCGGTATCCGGGGCGGTTTCGGCCGGTTCCTCCGTCTCGGCCTCTTCTTCGAGCGCCGGTTCGTTTGCTGGCTCCGGCTCTGTTTTGGCCGGGGTTTCTGCGGGCTTTGCCGAGGGTTCGGCGGCCGCTTTAGGCTGCGCCCCGGCGCATGCCGGCGCGGCGACGTTTACCACCGCCGGGGGCACGTTCACGACGACGTTCGGGGTAGGGCACGTGGCCGCGGCCTTGTCCGGCACGGAGGCAAGCTCGACCTTGCGTCCCGGCCTGTCGACCTTCGTCTGCTGGGCGCCGACCAGGACCTCGTGCTCGCCGGGCGCGTCGGGCAGGTCCTCGTACATCATTATCTTGTGCAGCTGCGCGCTGATTATGTCCAGGTCGTTGTTGATGAGCGTCAGCCTGTTGTCTATGTTCGCCCTGGATTCGCGCGTATAGCCGTCGTCCATGGCGTCTATCACGCGCTCCAGCCGGGTCATGGATTCCTTGAGCTCGTCTATGTCTATCTGCTGTTCGCCGGAGCGTCCGAAAAGCTGCGGCCCGCCGGAGCCGTTCTCATGGAGCCTTTCGACTATGATCTCGAGGTTCTTGAGCGAGAGCTTTATGTCGGCCAGCTCGCGATCGGTTTTGGAGTTCGCGTCCCTGACGCCCCTGCGTATGTCCGCGATGGAGCGCGCGGCCTCCTCTGCCATGACGTCGACCGTCTGGGGCGGGTTGTTCTCTATCATCCGGACGTTCGGCCATGCGGGTATGGGCGTCGGGCGGCTGTCGAACTGGCGTATGTTTTCCTTGACCAGCATGTCCTTCGCCGCGTCCGGGGCCTCGCGCTTGCACCGCATGTTGCACTTCGACGGCTTCAAGGCTAGCTTTTCGAGGAGCAGGTCGCGCGCCCTCATGAATCTGTCATAGCACGTCTGGGTCTGCCGTATGCTGCGCCCCTTGGCGACGTTTTCTATCCAGCAGTCGTATTTTACCTGGAGCTCGGCGGTAAGGGCCGGGTACGACTCGGCTATGTCGGTGTTCAGGATGCGGATTACGTCGTCCGTGGCGTTGCTCACCTCTATCAGGTGGCTCTCCGGTATGCGCCTTTCCGCGGCTCCGTCCGGCCGTGGGCGCTCGCCGTGGTATGCGGCCAGGGCTTTTTTCGCGAAATGCTCGGCCTCGTCGTGGTTTTTAAGGGCGTTTTTCTGGAACAGGGCGTACGATTTGTATTCCGTGGCAAGGTAGTTGGCGAATTTGTCGCGCGCGGCGCCGGAATATAGGTTTGTGCCCTCTATCGTCGTAACGGCGCTTCCGGCGTTCATTGTCGTCCGTTTTGCGCCAAGCTCGCCCCCCGTGAACAGGGCGGCGGCGACAATCATCGATACTTTCGTATACCGGTTCAAGGTTTCTCTCTCTTGTGGGATATTATACCACGCCGGCGAAGTATGGTCAAGCCGTTATTTGAATTGGGTTTTATGTTTCGTACTCGGCCGTGGCCATGGCGTATTCGCCGTCCTCGGACGCCTCGAAAACGGCGCGCCGGCCGCTTGGGTGCGACGATCTCAGCTTGTATTCGGCCTCGCGCATGGTCCAGAGCCTGTAGAATTCGTCCGCGGTACGGCAGTTTTCGAACTTGAGACGGGCCGAAATGCGCGCTATGTCGCGGTCTTGCATCCTCTCTATGTCAATGCCGACCGGCATGTCGGATATGGCGGCGGCCACGCGCCCGCCGGAATGCGATATGCTCGTGTTCTTTCCCATGAAGCCGTCCGGGCCTATTTTCGCCTCCTTGGGGTCTGTCCCTAGGATTGTGCCAAGTTTTTCCTTTACGAACCCGTGCCCGGCGATGAATTCGGTCCTTCTTTTTTCGGACGCCATGGACGCGGCGCGCGCCTTTTCGGCGTCGTCCAGAAGCGCCAGGCACCGCGCCATGTCAAGTTTTTCTATGTCCGCCGTGAAGACTTGCATGGCGGCATTTTATTCCTCGCCGCGCGAAAAATCAAGTTTAGGCTTGAAGTTGCGCCTGCCCCGGGTTATAATGCCACAAAAGGGGAAATGCTGAAAAAGACGTTGGCCATATTCGCGCTGTTGTCGTCCGGGGCGGTTGTCGCCCGGGTAAGCGGCGTTGGCGTGGAGAGCGTTCCGCCGGTCGACCGTTCCGTGGCCGAGCGATCGTCGCGCCGCGCGCGCAGCGCTTCCGGCGAGGATGCGCCCGCCGGGGAAGAGGCCCCCCGTTCCCGCCGCAATGCCGGGGCTGGGCGCGAAAGGCCGTCCGGAGATTCTTCCGGCGGGGAGGGTGGTTCCGCCGGTCGCGGGGCAAAGCCGGTTTCCGGCTCCCGCCGCGCGCGTTCCGCTGCCGGAGGGCGGCGTTCGGTTGGAAGTCCGTCCGCATCCAGGTCGGGCCGGGCGCGCGCCGCTTCCGGGGTGCGCTCCGGGGCCACGTCTTCGCGCGGCGCGTCGC
>JAITSG010000053.1 GCA_031288035.1 Rickettsiales bacterium
ATCATTTTTTGTTTGCTTTTCAATCTTTTTTTCGGCTATCCTTTGCCTAGGAGAAAGCATGGACATAATCCTTAACGGCGCCGCGGGGCGAATCCAGGCCGCATACCACCGGTCGGACGTCGAAAACGCCCCTATAGCCGCAGTTTTCCACGATTATCCGCAAAACGGCGGCAATATGAACGAGGCCGCGGCGTACACCCTTTTCTTCGCCTTCGCCCAGATGGGATACAACACGATAAGGTTCAATTTCCGCGGCGCGGGCGGCACGGCCGGGACGTTCGACGACGACGACGATGAAAACCAGCTCTCCGACGCCGCGACGGTCGTGGACTGGCTCCAGGACCAAAACGACACCGCGCGCTCGTTCTGGCTTGCCGGCAACGGATTCGGCGCGTACATAGCCCTCCAGATGCTTATGCGCCGGATGGACGCGTCCGGCTATGTCGCGGTGAACGCGCCGATAAGAAAACACGACTTCTCATTCCTTAACCCCATGCCGTGCGGCGGGCTGTTCATAGACAGCTCGGCCTCGGACAATGCGGGCGGATTCGTGTCCGGCCTGAACCGCGGGAAAAAAATCAAGGCGGCGCACAGGATAATCGAATCCAACACCCGTTTCGACGGCAGGCTAAAGGACCTGTTCGCCGCGATTTCGGAATACGTGGACAAACAGGGATAGGGCGTTTGCCATTCCCGGGCCGGACCGCTCTAGGGCCCCGGGCCGGACCGCTCTAGGGCGGACGCGGTTTTTGCGAAAATGTTTCACGTGAAACATTTAGCGAACATTGAGGCAATATTCTCGCCTGGATTCCCGCTTTTGCGGGAATGACGGGTGCTGGCTGGCGCATTTGTCATGCTGGCCTTCCGGTTTCGACTCCCGGCTTCGCTTTGCTACGCCGAGGCAAGCCGCGGGAACGACATAGGATTTATTCCCCGCCTATGCCGGGAACGACGGCGGCAATCACATGAAATCGTACGGATCTATGTCTATCTTTAGGCGGACGGAGGAGGGCGCGGGCGCCATGGAAAGCCATTTGCGGATCACGCCCTGCGGCCGGATAGCGCCGCGCGCGACCAGAAGGAACCTCTTGCGGTGGTATTTCTTTATCTGCTGCAGCGGCGCGTCGATAGGGCCGTAGCACGAAACGTCCTTCAGGCCGACAGGCGCCTTCGAGGCGAGCGCGGAGCAGTATCTTTCCAATACATCCCTGTCTTGCGCCTGTACCAGAAGCGAGGCCAGGCGCGAAAACGGCGGCATGCCCGCAAGCCTTCGCTCCTCGATCTCGGCCGCGAGGAAGCCGTCGCGGTCGCCGCTTACTATCGCCCTCATGACCGCGTTGTCCGGATTATATGTCTGGATATACACCTCGCCGGGCCTGTCGCCGCGGCCGGAACGCCCCGCAACCTGGGTCAGCACCTGGAACGCGCTCTCGTTCGCGCGCAGGTCGGCGGACGAAAAACCCATGTCCCCGTCGACCACGCCGACCAGCGTGACGCTTGGAAAATGATGTCCCTTGGCTATAATCTGCGTCCCGAGGATTATGTCGGCCTCGCGCCGCTCTATCGCGCCGATGATTTCGGACAGGCGCGTTTGCGACGTGAGGACGTCGGAGGAAATGGAAACCACGCGCGCGTCTGGCCACATGCGCCGCACTTCGTCCTCTATGCGCTCTATGCCCGGGCCGCACAGGAGCCAGGAGAGCTTTTGCCCGCACTCCGGGCATGCGTCCGGCAGGGGAACGCTGTTCCCGCAGTAATGGCATACGCACCGAGTGCCGTCCCTCGAGTGCGCCGTAAGGTACACGCTGCAATTCTGGCATTTAAGCCTGTGGCCGCACGACTGGCACAGCACGAGCGGCGCGAACCCGCGGCGGTTTATGTACAGCATGGCCTGCTCGCCGCGCAGGAGGACCTCGGCAATCTTGGACTTCAGCGTCGGAGAGAGCCACTCGCGCGGGGGCGGCCTGTCCGAGCGCAGGTCGACAAGCCGTATCTCCGGAAGATCCGCCCCGCCGTAGCGCTCCCTCAGCCTGACCTCAGAATAGCGCCCCGCGCGAACGTTGCCGACGGTTTCCACCGACGGCGTGGCCGAGGAAAGGATTATCGGAATCTTGGCCGCGGCGGCCCTCAGCACGGCCATGTCGCGGCCGTGGTATATCACGTTGTCCTCCTGCTTGTACGAACCGTCATGCTCCTCGTCCAAGACTATCAGCGAAAGATTCCTGAACGGAAGGAAGAGCGAACTGCGCGTGCCGACGACCACCCGCGTCGCGCCCGAAACCACGCCGCGCCACGCGTCGCGCCTCCGCGCCCTCGCGCACGCGGAATGCCACAGGACGGGGGGAGCGCCGAACCGGGCCTCGAACTTGTCAAGAAACTGCGTCGTAAGGGCGATCTCCGGGAGCATGACAAGCGCCTGCGCCCCCTCGGCCTCCAACGCCTTGGCCACCACGGCGAAATAAACCTCGGTCTTGCCGCTGCCCGTCACGCCGTCAAGCAATGCGGCGGAATAGCCCGCGCCTATGCGCGCCGACAGGGCCGCCGCGGCCGCGGATTGCTCGGGCGAAAAGGCCGGCGGCACGTAGCCCAGCCCGGACGCCGGCTTAAACCTCGGCTCCGCGCCGCCGACCGCATCCTCGTTCAGGGCGAGCTTCAGCGCAAGGCCCAACGGCGCCATGTTGTATCTGGCCACGCGCTCCAGGAAATCGAGATGGGATTTGGGAAGGGCATAACCGGTTTCCCCGGAAATCCGGCGCACCCTTTCGACGGGATAATCCAACGGTTCGTCCCGCGGCCCCCAGACTACGCCGATTTTCTCCTCGTTCCTGACGGGAGCAAGGACTATGTCCCCGGCGGCGCAGCCCCCGTCCGGCACGATGTAGTCGTACCCGTCCGTCGCGACGGGGAAAACCACGCGCACTATGTCGCCCGGGCTCATCCCCGCCTCCATAACAGCGAGGCGTCGCCATAGGAATAAAAGCGGTACTTTTCCCGCATGGCATGGGCGTAGGCGCGCCTCATCTCGTCCATCCCGGCGAACGCGCAGACCAGCATGAACAGCGTGGACTTCGGCAGGTGGAAATTCGTCATAAGGATATCAGCAGTCTTGAAATCGTACGGCGGCGTGATGAAGATATCCGTCTCGCCCGAGAATTCGCGTACTCTCCCGTCCTTCCCAACCGCGGATTCCAACAGCCGAAGGGTGGTTGTCCCGATCGCGACCACCGGCCGCCCGGCCGATTTCGCGCGGTTTACCTTCTGCGCGACTTCGTCCGATAAAATCCCGTATTCAGAATGCATTACATGGTCCTTCGTATCCTTCGCCTTAACAGGCAGGAATGTTCCGGCACCGACATGCAGGGTCAAGAACGCGAACTCGATTCCCCCGGCCTCCATCTCGGCCATAAGAGGGCGGGTGAAATGCAGCCCGGCGGTCGGCGCGGCCACGGCGCCCTCGCGCCGCGCGTAAACTGTCTGGTAGGACAACCTGTCCCCCGCGTTCGCCGGACGCTTGATATACGGGGGCAGCGGCGTGGCGCCGACGCGCTCGAGACTTTCGAAAAAATCGGCCCCGGTCTTGTCGAACTCCAGCTCGACGCTCTCGCCCGGCTTGGCGGCGACCTCGGCCGACATGGCGCCGAACGACAAGACCGCGCCGATAGGCAGCCGCCGCAGGCCCCGAACGAACGCCAGCCAACGGCTTGGCGACAGATTTTTGTGCAGCATGACCTCGAACTCCCTCCCGCCGTACTTTCCGGACAGGCGGGCGGGAATGACCTTCGTGTCGTTCATGACGACCAGCGCGCCTTCCGGCAATATGTCCGGCAGGTCGGAGACGTGCCTGTCCTCGAGCTCCGGTACCAGCAGCAGCCTCGCCCCATCGCGGCCGGCAAGGGGCTCTGATGCCACGAGCGCGGCGTCGAGCTCGAAGTCGAATTTTGATACCAACATGGTCAACATTCTACTTGCAAAAAATAAAAAAATCATTAAAATTAAACACAAGGAGAAAATCCATGCTCAAATTTATTCTCGCGCTCCTGATACCGTCCATGGCGCTCGCCAATGCAGCCGACAGGACCGCGCGCAATGCAGGCCACGGACGGGCGGCCAGGAAGAGCGGAGCGGCAACGCGCACGCGCGCCGGAAGCGGACGCCGTTCGGCGGACACGCAGATACAGGTCGCGACCGAGGAGGAGGAAGAAGAGGCAGCCCCCGCGGCAGCTCCGGCGCCACAGCCCGCGGCTGCGGCGGAACCGGCCAAGCCCAAGGAAAAATGCGTCATAGAACTAGACAAATGCATGGACAACAAGCTCCTCCTCGCGACACAGGCGGGCGGCGCCGTGTACGACGACTACAACGACATGCTGGCCGACATATACAACGGCGTGGACATAGTCCCCTTCAAATGCATGTACTCCGAAAGCATCAAGACCATAAACGCCAAGTTCTATTACGGGAACACAACCCTGGTGTCCGGCGCAATGATGGACGTGAAGCCCGGGTCGATAGAGTACTACAAATTCCTGGCCGAAAACTTTTCCTCCGTCCTGGCAAAGAAGCTTCCGCCCATGTTCCTCGCCCCGGAAGTCCTTAAAATCGCGAACATCGACCGGCCGATCACAAACTGGACCCCGAATTCGCCGGAGGGCTCGATCTCCATATCATCCCTCAGGCCGGAAGACAGGTTCAAGGCCGACGCCAACGCCTGCCTCAACCCCGAACTCAACCCCGACGTAGAAGGATGCGGCGAGCAGATAACGTACAATACCGCGGTGCTGTGGCGCTCGAGCGGCGACATAACCGTCGACAAAAGCTGCCGCGACTATGAGACGCACCTGACCGCGAAGCTCGCCAAGCTTAAAAAAACGACCGAGGCCGCGATACAGCAGAAGCGCCAGCAGCTTATCGAAATAATCGACGAGTACAACGCGAACGAAGAAGCCAAGGAAAACGAATACATCCGCAACCTTCCGCTGTAGGCCGCCCGGCATGCGACGCATAATCATAATCGCAATCGCATTGACGTTTACGCTTGACCGCCAAGCCGCGAGCGCCACGCCATCCGTGCGGCGCGGGAATATCGACCGCTACCGACCGGGCGCCGCAATCCGCGGAGGCAGGGCGGCAAAAACGTCCGCCGCTTCGTCCGAAGCCTCGGGACAGGGACAGGGCTATGACATGCCTTACCATACGGCTCCGGATGCCGGATTTTCCGTCCTGCTTTCCGATGAATTCGACAAATCGGCCGATTACGGCGCACTTCGGGCGAAATACGACGCCCTGGCCGAAAAAATGAGGGCCGCGAGGGCGGCATGCCGCGCGATAGACGGCAAGCTTCTGGATTTTGCGGAGCTTCACATCCGCATTTCGCTGATATCGTCCATAGTAGGCACGACCGGAAGGCGGCGGCGTTCATAGGGAACTTTATACAAAAGACCGGTCCCGCCGGGCCTGGCGCATGGGACGGATTGGACAACGATATGTACCCGGATTTACAGATGGCCATATTCAACGGACGCGCGCTTTCGTGGAACGATAGGTACGTCATGCCGCCTTCAGAGGAGGGAAATGAGTTTTCAGAGGAGACAATTAAACAAATACGGGATTTTTTCTGCCAGGGCACGGCATTGATGATACTATTCAACAGCGTACTTAAGGGGAATCCCTATTCCCTTGCGTGCGGCGGCGATCTGGCGCGCGCGTACAAATACGCCGAAGAACACTGGACGTACGAAGCTTGCGACCGGCCAAGAAGCGAAGAACCGAACAACTCCGTTTGCGGCACGCTGCCGGACGAATACCTGACGCAGCCGCCCGCAGGGGAGCCGCAGGATACGACGAGGAACAAAGCCGGTCGCGTCCTCTCCCTCGCCGGAAATATCCTGGGCGCCGCAGGGGGCGGCGTAACGGCCGGGTTCTCCGCCGGCACGGCGGGCAAGGTCGGGGCCCTCGTACGCCAGGCCAAGAAGTGCAGGGCGGCTCTTTACGAATAAAAAAAGCCCGTCGCCATCCTCGGCTCAGGCTAGTGGCTCTGTCAAAAAGTATTTGCCATCCCCGGCGGCTTGCTTCGGCGTAGCGGAGCTGGGAGCCAAAGCGACTTGTCTCGGCGTTATGCCTCGGCATAGCAAAGCGGAGCTGGGAGCCGGAAGACGGAAGCCAAAGGCGAAGACGGAAAGCGGGAATCCAGGCGAGAATGAGGCAAATTACCCACCTGGATTCCGGGTTCGGCTTTGCCGCCCCGGAATGACGGAATGCCGGCCCTTCCATGGAAGGGGAGGAATTGTTTCGATGTTCGCTAAATGTTTCACGTGAAACATTTTGCCGACGCGCGCCGCCAGAACAGTTTCCAGCACGCCCGGACGCAATAAAACCTTCGCCCAATAGAAACCCTTGACATCCGCGCGATTTTCGATTATATATGTTATCGCCGCAAGGCTATGACGCTAAATCTTTATTGGAATAGGCATTTTGGACCGGGGGGCGGTACCCCGTGCCTCCACCATAAAGACCGCTGCATCGGCCGCGAAACGCATTGTATGGGGGCAAAATAGCTTCGACAAATGCAATAAAGTGTAAAGGTGCGTCAAGGGATGGTTCCGTCTTTAATCGGGCCGAAACAAATGAACGCGAATGATAACCGTTCAGCGCTTCGCATGGCTGCCTAATGGCGGCTTGAGGCCACTTAATCCCTTCGGGATCTTCTGAACCCCGCGGGTGGGGTCGCCGGCACCCAGCAACAGAAAGCCGGCATTAAACATCCACCAGCGCATAACGCGCGGCAAAATTCCGAAAATCCTATCCTATGGCCTCGGCTTTCATGTCCCGGTCGAACAGGGCGCGTATAGACGATTCTATGTCCGCATTCTCGTAGACGCATCCGTACAGGGCCCGGACTATCGGCATGTCGAGGCCCTCGCGAACCGCGACGGAATGCACCGCCGCAAGGGTGTGGTACCCCTCGGCGAGCTTCTTCTCGTCCATCTTCTCGCCCTTGGCGAAAGACTCGCCGAACAGTCGGTTGTGGCTGTGCTCGGAAAACAAAGTGGCCTCGTAGTCGCCAAGGTGCGCCAGGCCGTACGCGGACAGCGGGTTGCCGCCGTAATGACGTATAAGCCGCCCGACCTCTATCGGCGCGCGCGTCATAAGCCCGCCCTTC
>JAITSG010000064.1 GCA_031288035.1 Rickettsiales bacterium
CGTGTTCATGGGCGGCGTCGCGGCGGTGCGGCGGCTCAACCGCCTGATTGTCGAGCCCACTAGTACGGACAAAACCGTTCTCTCGTCCCTCTATCTGTCGATAGACAGCGGGCACAGCAAGTATCTGCCGCTGTTGCGCAGCAAGTGGAAGTACGGCGACGAGTGGGTGGATATTCCGCCCGGCGCGCAGGATACCAGGGTGCCCTCGGCTCCGTACCGCACGATTGGGCTCTGCATATTCGGCGTGCCGTTGTTCAATGTGAAGTCGAACAAATACAAGGTCAAGATACACGCCTTCGGCGTGCTCCCGCTGTGGAAGTGTGTGCGCAGCGAAGATTTGTCCCGGCACTTCCTGTTCGGTTTTATCCCGGTTTTGAGGATAAGGAGAAGGCCGTGAAGTTCCATAAAGTATCGGTGATAGTCCCCGTCTATAATGTGGAATACTCCGCCGCCTATTCGCACGGGCATACGAATTCTTTCGCAATGCGGTTTTCGGGCGTACCGGTGTTCCGCATAGCCGATTGGGGATACAAGAAGAAATATTACGTATTCAACTGCGTCCCGTTCTGGAAAGTTTCGCGCGTTTATGGGTCGAGGAATTACAGGTTGCCATTGCCAGGCATGCCCATTATTTGTAAATACAAAGAGATTAGGGGAGGGGTGGAAGGTTTATCTGTTCGGGGTAGCCTTGTTCCAGTTGAAGGAGGATCTAGGATGAAGGAGTCTTTTTATAAATCTTGCCGCGGTGCCCGTCTTGAGCCTTGGCATGGGGGAGCGCTATGACGGAGCCAGTGAACATAGTCCTTACCGCGGACGGGAATTATGTCGTGCAGATCGGCGTGACCATGGCCTCGATACTGAAGAACATGGCGCCGGGCCGCGCGGTGCGCTTCTGGCTTATCACCGACGGTTTTTCGCAAGGCGATCTGGCCAGGCTCGACGAGTTAAGAAAGATTCACGATTGCGAGATAACGAACATACGGGCCGGCGATCACATGCGCCTTATCCCGCGCAATAGCGCGACCAGCGTGCTGCACTATCTTTCCGACGCGGTGTTCTACCGCCTGCTCATGTTCAAGATTCTGCCGCCGGATGTGAAGAGATGCGCGTATGTCGACTGCGATATGATTGTGGTGACGGATCTGTCGGAGGTTTACGACAGCCTGCCGGAGGGCAGGCTTCTCTCCGCCGTTGTCGAGTACAACGCGATGAAGTTCAACGATCCGCACATGGATTTTCACCGCAGGGCGCCGGACTTCGCGCGGCTGTTTTCGGAGCCGCGCGGATATCCGTACTTCAACGCGGGATTCTTCGTTGCGGACATAGCCGCCGCGAAAAGAGAAAAGGTGTTCGAGCAGCTTGTCGGCTATCTCGCGCGCCATCCTGACACGCCGTATAACGACCAGGACGCCCTTAACGCCGTATTCGGGCAAAAGTATCGCGATAGGATGCGGTATCTTCCGTTGAAATACAATTTTTTTTCGTTCTCCTCGGCCTTGCCGTTCGAGGCCGGATATTATTCGAAAATCGATCTGGGCGAGGCCGCAAAAGACGTCCGCATATATCATTACAGCGGTTTGCCGAAGCCGTGGGAGAAGGCGAGCCCGTATTTCTATGTATGGTGGGACTATTACGCCGTTTCGCCGTTCAAAGGTCTCAAAAAGCCAAGGGGGTGCGCGCAAGGCTCGTCGCGCAGGAATTCCCTTGTCGTCAAGCTTTTTGGAATAATGCTATGGCGCATCGCCGATTACGGATTCAAGAAGAAATACTATCTGTTCGGCTTCATGCCGATATGGAGATCGTCGTACATTTATAATGTGAATAAGGGCTTCATCCCGCTTCTTGGTAATGGCTGTTGTTTCAAAATAAAAGGAACATTGACGGGGACAGGGAGGATTATTCCGTAAAATCATATAGTCAACATCCGCGAGGTCAACCGATGCGCAAAAGAAAGAAGGAATGGAATGAATAAATTTTTTGCAAACCTGGTATGCGGGTTCGTGCCCGGGAAAGACCACCGGCATATGGTGCGTAAGCGCCTGTGCGCTCCCTCCGTTTCCATGCATGCCGGATCGGTTTTTTATGAGATAGCTTACACCATAAACAGCCTGCGCCAATCCGTGGACGACAAGCTGTGTTCTATTGAAAACAATTTGTATTCTATTGAAAAAAAGTTGGAGTATGTCTGGATGGAGCGTGCATTGTCCGCGGCGCTTGAAGATACCGGGGCGCGGGGTGTGTCGAAGACGGAGTTCGTCCTCTGGAACTGTATCAACATCGGCTGGGCGAACCTTGGCAACGAGATACAGTCCATAGCTGTCCGTCGCGCAATAGAAAGCCGATTCCCGGACGCGTCGTTTGAATATTGCGAGTTTGACAATGTTGCATACTACAGGTCTCCGCCGGATCCTGCGGGACACGCCGCCAAGATATTCGTGATGAACGGTTGGTACTCTTTCCTCCCGTCGGCTATCCCGAGCAGGGATTTGGCCCCTGTCTTCATCGGGATGCATCTCAACGAGATGATGGGGCAAAGGACTGTGCTCGAGCTGTTGTCCCGTGCGCCGGGATGGTTTAGCGAAGGCAAGCCTTTGGGCTGCCGCGACAAGTTCACGCTTTGGTTCTGCAGGGAGCGTGACATTCCGGCTTATCTTTCACGATGCAATACTCTCACGTTTCCTAGGAGGAAGTCGGTGCCGAAAAACGGCAAGGTTTTCATAAACGCAATCCCCGAGGAATTCCTTAAGTATATTCCGAAAAGCATCCTTGAAAACGCGGAGATAATACGCCAGGACGTGCCGCCCGTTCCGCCAAGCGGGGCGATGCGGATGGCGCAAGACCTTTTGGACAGGTATGAAAAAGAGGCGGGCCTTATAATCACGAGCAAGATACATAGCGCTTCGCCCGCCACGGCGCTTGGCGTGCCCGTGGTCATGATAAACTGGAAGGACGAACAGTGGGGCAGGTCGTCGTTCCTAGAAGATATAATACCGATCTATAGCCTGGAGGATCTCGCGCAAGGCCGCGTGGACTGGCGGCCGGAAGCTCCGGACATAGAGGGGTTGAAGAAGCTCATGCTCGAAAACCTACGGCTCTCCATACTCGATGCGCAAGGGGAGGAGGTCGACCTGGACCGGCTCGCGGACATACGCTTGAAAATAGAAAATTTCAAGGCTTGATTTTTTCCTACTTACGTATTATCATTCCAACCCAAGCGGCCTAGGGGTCGCGCGGGACTTATTCATCCCTTTGACTATGTGCTGATTGACCGTTCGGGCGTTTGTCGCCTGGCGGTTGTTGGTAGTTTGGGATGGATGGAAAGATCAAATCGCCGCGCGTTCTCGTGCACCTGCACCTTTTCTATAAGGATCAGGCCGATTGGTTCGTGCGCAAGCTGCGCAATATTTCCGGCGTCCGCTGGGATTTTTTCCTCACCGTGCTCGACAGGGACGAGGCCGTCGCGGCCAAGTTCGCCGAGTTCGATCCGAAAGTGATAGTAGTCCCTAACAGAGGTTATGACGTCGCCCCGTTTTTCTACGTCCTGCGCCGTGTCCGGCTTTCCGATTACGACTATGTGGTGAAGATGCACACCAAGCGGACCAGGATAAAGTACGGAAAGCTTTACAACGGCTATTACGAAAACGGTTTCTATCGCGACGCGGCGGCCGGAGCCCTTGTCGGTTCGCGCTCGCGTTTTTCTAAGAATATAGCCATGTTTGGGCGCGACGCAAGGCTCGGCATGGTTGGGTCGAGATATCTGGTGTTGGACAAGACGCTGGATCAGATTGCCGGTTGGATAGGCCTTCCACGGCTGCGCGACCATGTGCTCCCCGGCGAAAGGGTTCGCTTCGTCGCCGGAACGATGTTCATGGCGCGCTCCGGTCTCCTTGCGCCGGTATTGAAGGTCAAGCTGGATTTTGCGCCGTCGCGGAAATCCGTGCACGTCGGCACCAGCGCGCATTTGGCCGAGGTGCTGTTCGGCCTGTTCGTATGTCGCGCGGGATTCAGGATAGAGGGCGTAGGGTTCAATCTCGGTTTCGTCGCCGTAAACTGGCTTGTAAGGTTGCGGCATTTCTTTTTTTACGTGGGACACAAGGAGGGCGGGGCGAAGGTGCTTCGCATCTTGCGCGTCCCGATATTCAAGTGGAGGACAAGATGAAGGGGATAATACTCGCCGGGGGATCCGGCACGCGTCTTTATCCGATGACGCTTGCGATAAGCAAGCAGATGCTGCCCGTGTACGACAAGCCGATGATATACTATCCGCTGTCGGTGCTCATGCTGCTTGGGATACGGGACATATTGATAATATCCACGCCGCAGGACACGCCGGTCATAGAGCGGCTTTTGGGCGACGGGGCCCAGTTCGGGATAAGCCTGCGATATAAGGTGCAGCCCTCTCCCGACGGCCTGGCCCAGGCTTTTATCCTCGGCGAGGAATTCATCGCCGGCCAGCAGGTCGCGATGATACTGGGCGACAACATACTTTACACGCACAACATATCGCGTATCGCCTCTCAGGCCGCCGCCGAGCCCGGCATCGCAACTATCTTCGCGTACAGGGTCCCCGATCCGGAACGCTTCGGCGTAGTCGAGTTCGACGGTGAAAAGCGGGTTCTTTCCATAGAGGAGAAGCCGAAGGCCCCGAAATCGGATTATGCCGCGATCGGACTTTACTTCTATCCCGGCGACGTCGCCGAAAAGGCTAAGAAAGTTGTCCCCAGCGCGCGCGGAGAGCTCGAGATAACGGACCTGTCCCAAATGTATCTGGACGAGGGACGACTGAAGGTGATACCGTTCGGCCGCGGGTCCATGTGGATCGACGCCGGCACTCCTGACAGCCTTATGGATGCGTCCCAGTTCGTCCAGATAGTGGAAAAGCGCGAGGCTATAAAGGTCGCGTGCCTGGAGGAAATCGCCCTTGCCAAGGGATTCATTTCGTGCGGGGACATAGAGGCGAAGGCCAAGGCGCTTAAAAAGGGCTCCTATGCCGAATATCTTTGGAAGGTCGCAAAGGAGCAGGGATGCGATTCGTAAAAACGGAAATCGACGGGGTTTTTATAATCGAGCCGCGGGTGTTCGAGGACGCGCGCGGATATTTTTTTGAATCCTACAGCAAGGCCGAGTTCGCCGCCAACGGCCTTGATTACGATTTCGTCCAGGACAATCAGAGCAAATCCGCGTACGGCACGATACGCGGCCTGCATTTCCAAAGGGGTGCCGCGGCCCAGGCCAAGCTGGTCCGGAGCCTTGCCGGCTCGGTGCTGGACGTCGCGGTCGATCTCCGCCCCGGTTCCGGCACGTACGGCCGGCACGTGGCGGTAGAGATGACCGGCGATAGCAACCGCATGCTTATGATCCCGCGCGGCTTCGCGCACGGGTTTTCGGTGCTGAGCGAAACGGCGGTGTTCGCGTACAAGTGCGACAACGTATACGACAAGTCGGCCGAGGGCGGGCTGTTGTGGAGCGATCCCACGCTCGGCATAGACTGGCGCATACCGGCCGGCCGTGAGATATTGTCGGACAAGGACAGGTCGTATCCGGCGCTGAAGGAGCTTGGAAAATGAATACGGTTATGGGCAATATAATAGCCGGCTTCATGCCCGGCCGCGCTCTCCGGCACGATGTAAGGCGGTGGTTCGTCCGGCATGGCAACCGTAATCTGTTCCGTGACTCCAGATTCAAGATACCGGAGGGTTTCTCGTTCTTTTTCGATTCCAATCCGGTAAGGCGGTATAGGCTCGTCGACATGCATTTGTCGGATATACGGCGGCATTTCCCCGGCGAGGGGACCACAGTGGGCGAGCTTTCTCCGTGTCGGTTACTGGATACCGGGGACAGGGGTGTGTTTTCGGATTATTTGGTACGGAACGCGCCGGATTTGTGCGGAAAGCGGTTGGACTGTT
>JAITSG010000065.1 GCA_031288035.1 Rickettsiales bacterium
CGAGCTTATCGAATACGCGGGCGCGGAAACCCTTATGGCCCCGTCCATCCTCATTTCGCCCTTGTTAGAATCGTAGATCAGCTCGGTCCCCTCCATCCTGCTTGCGCCATAGCCGGCCGTTACCCCGCCCTTCGCGGTCATAAGGCCGGTGGACTTGTCGTATACGATGTGATCCGCGGAAAAGTCCACGCCCTCCGACGCCGCAACCGGAGAGGCCGCGGCCAAAAGCATGGCGGGCATGGCACGCCTCACCGCATCCTCCTCTTGAAGGCGAACGCGCACAGCCCGGCGACCAGGTACGGCACCCAGAACCAATTCTTGTGCGCGAGAAGGAACGTGTAAGACCCGACAAAGAACGATTCAAGCCCCGCCATCAGCGCGACCGCGGCTATAATTCTAATTCCGCCGCCGCCCGGCCTTCTGTTCAGGCTGGTCGAAAACACGGCCGCCAGGGCGAGGTACGCGAAGAGCATGTTGTAAATAGGGTTCAGGAGCCTCTTGTGAAGCTCGACCAGGTATTTCGGCCATGTCTCGGCGGTCGCGAACCCGCGCTCTCGCGCGAAGAGGAGGCTCGCCACGGAGAGCTCCCGCGGGCGCTTGGACCTTTCGCGGCTTTCGGCCGCGACCCCGAGGTCGGCGGTATAGTTCGCAAATTCCCCGAACGTGTGCCGGCCTCCGCTCTTTTCCTGCATGGAACCGTTCTCGAGCGAGAGCACCACGCTGTCCTTGCTTGCGCTCAAGCGCCCCCTTTCGGCGGCGATTATCCGCTCGCTCCCCTTGAGCCTGTTGTACACGAATATGCCGTTTAGCACGTTCCGGCTAGCCGTGCGCACGAATATGGTCGTGGAATCGGAAATCTGGTTGAACTCGCCCTCCTGGATAAGCATGGAGGAAAGGTCGTTCTTCGCATTCCACAGAAAGTTGCGGTACCTCCTCTCGAATGACGGAGACAGGAACACCGTGGTCACGAACGAGGCCGCGGTAAGGACGAGGGCTATCCTGAGCGCCGGCGCGGCCAGCCTTTTGGGCGGCAGCCCGACCGCCTCCATCACAACGAGCTCCTTGTCCGCGATAAGACGGCCGTACACGAACAGCACGACGGCGAACAGCGCGACCGGAACTATCACGACCAGAAGGTCGGGCAGGAGCAGGGACGTGAGCTTTATGAACGTCCATACGGGCAGGTTGTCGTTCACAAGGTACGAAAGGAGCCGGATGACCTGGGAAAACCACGCGATGCCCAAAAGCACGCCCGCCGCGGCCAGAAGGCCCAGCCATATCTGGCGGGAAATATAACGCTCGATGATTTTCGCGCGTCCATTCAAGCCAGCTTTCCCTTCAGAATCTCGTTCACCATGTCGGGATTGGCCAGGCCCTTCGTCTCCTTGATGGCTTGGCCGACGAACCACCCGAATATCTGCGCCTTGCCGGCGCGGTATTTCTTCACGTTTTCCGGATTGGCGGCCATTATCCCGTCTATGACACGCCCTATCTCGTCCGGATCCGAAATCTGCCTCAACCCCTTTTTGGAGGCGATCCTGCGCGCGGACTTCTCGGCGTCGGAGAACATCTCGGCGAAGATGTCCTTGGCCATCCTGCCGCTTATCTCCCCCTCCTTTACGAGCGAGATGAGCTCCGCCAGATGCGGCGGGCGCACGGAGCTTTGCGCTATATCCAGCCCCCCGGCGTTCAGGTGCGCGAACAGCTCGGACAGAATCCAGTTGGCCGCGGCCTTGCCGTCGCCGGAAAGCCTCGCCGTCTCCTCGAAATACTCCGCCACGTCGCGGTCGGCCGCGATTTGCCGCGCGTCGTAGTCCGAAAGCCCCAGCTCGGATTTAAGCCGCTCGCGCTTGGCCGCGGGAAGCTCCGGCATGGATGCCCTTATCCGCTCCACCCGCCCCTCCTCCAGCACTAGCGGCATTATGTCGGGATCGGGGAAATAGCGGTAGTCTATGGCGTTTTCCTTGTTGCGCATGGGCCGCGTGGTGCCGGTCGCTGCGTCGAACAGCCGCGTTTCCTGCACGACCTTGCCTCCGGAGGCCAGTATCTCGGCCTGCCGCCCAGCCTCATACTCCACGGCCTGCATGGCGAACTTCACGGAGTTGACGTTCTTCGTCTCCGTCCGGGTGCCAAGATCGCCGGAGCCGACCGGCCGGAGAGATACGTTTATGTCGCAACGCATGGAACCCTCGTCCATGTTGCCGTCGCACGTGCCCAGATAGCGCACCAGCGCGCGTATAGAGCGGACATACTCCCCCACCTCCTTGGGCGAGGACATGTCCGGACGGGACACTATCTCCATGAGGCCCACGCCCGCGCGGTTGAAGTCGACCATGGAGCGCGACGGATCCTTGTCGTGCGAAAGCTTGCCCGCGTCCTGCTCCACGTGCAGGCGCTCTATGCGCACGGACTTCGGATTGCCGCCGTCGTCCGTCACCTCGACCGCGCCGCCCGACACCAGCGGCCGGTCGAACTGCGATATCTGGTATCCGGCCGGAAGGTCGGCGTAGAAATAATGCTTTCGAGCGAAGACGGAAAACCCGTTTATTTTCGCCGAAAGGCCCAGGCCGGTCTTTATGGCCTGGTCTATGCAGTAATCGTTCAGGACGGGCAGCTGCCCCGGAAACCCTGCGTCGAAAAAACTAACACGCGTATTGGGGGCGCCGCCGAACTTCGCGCTTTGCGCAGAGAAGAGCTTGGACTCGCTCGTGATCTCGCAATGTATCTCCAACCCTATGTTTAGGCAGAACTCCCTGCCGCCGGATTTTACGGTGTACGTCATTTCGCCATAGCCTCCATCGCATAGGCCGCGTTCATGAGGGTCTGCTCGTCGAACCAGCGCCCCAGAAGCTGGAGTCCCAAGGGCAGCCCGTCAGCCGTCTTTCCCGCCGGAACGGACATGGCGGGGACGCCGACCATGTTCGCGGTCACTGTGTATACGTCGTTCAGGTACACCTCCACCGGACTCATCTTCGCGTCCCTGTCGAACGCCGGGCCTGTGGCGGTAGGGGTCAGGATGACGTCGACCCTCTCGAACGTCTCGGCGAATTCGTCGCGCAGCATGCGCCGAACCTTCATGGCCTTCAGGAACGAGCGCTCGTAGAACTCCTTGGTAAGTATGGTCGCGCCGATAAGCATGCGGCGCCGCACCTCCTCGCCGAAACCCTCGGTCCGCGTCATCTCGTACATCTCGTCCAACGACTTGAACGGGCCCGGGGTGCGGTATCCGTATTTCACGCCGTCGTAGCGGGCGAGGTTCGAGCTGGCCTCCGCCGGCGCGATGATGTAATAGACGGGCAGGGCGTACTTGGTGTGCGGGAGCGAGATATCGACTATCTGTGCACCCTCTTTTTTCAGCGCCTCCACCGTGTCGTCCCAAAGCTTTTGCATGTCTGGATGAAGCTTGTCGGAACGGTATTCTTTCGGAATTCCTATCCTGAGGCCCTTTATAGGCTGGCCCAGCCTGTATTCCGGCACTGGGCGTGGATCTGTCGTGGGATCGCGCGGGTCGCGGCCGGCTATGACCTTCAAAAATTCCGCGCAGTCGGCGACAGTGCGCGTCATGGGGCCCGGGCAGTCCAGGCTTGATGCGAACGCCACAATGCCGTAGCGCGACACACGCCCATACGTCGGCTTCAAGCCGACTATGCCCGTGAAGCTCGCCGGCTCGCGGATGGAGCCGCCGGTGTCCGTGCCTGTGGCCGCGACGCACAGGCGCGCCGCGACCGCGGCGGACGAGCCCCCGCTCGACCCCCCGGGCGTAAGATATCCGCCGGGCGGAGAATACGGATTCTTGGTGGGGCCGAAATATGACGTGAAGGTGGTGGAGCCCATCGCGAATTCGTCGAGGTTCGTCTTTCCCAAGAACACCGCGCCGGCGTCGAGCAGCCTCTCGGTCACGGTGGATTCATAGGGCGGTACGAAGTTTTCCAGCATCCTGGAAGCCGCGGTGGTCCGCACGCCCTTGGTACAGAACAGGTCCTTTATGCCGAGCGGAATCCCGGCAAGCGGCCCCGCGCTTCCCTTGGCAATCGCCTTGTCCGCCGCATCCGCCCGGGCGAGCGCGAGCTCGGGCGTGACGGTTATATAGGCGTTCAGGTCGCTGGCCTCTATGTTCGCGAGGTATTCCTCGGTCAGCTCCCGGCTCGAGAACTTCCTGGCCCTCAGCCCGGCTTGCGCCTCGACAAGCGTCAAATCGGAAAGCTTCGTCATAGGTCCATGCTCCGCGAGCGCGAGCCCCTGAGCCACGCGTTTATAAGGAAACGGAAGCACGTTATGTTCGTGAACAGGCTCGATATTATCCCGAGTATCAGGGTTATCGCGAACCCCTTTATCGGGCCGGAACCGAACTGGAGCATTATCAGCCCGCTGGCAAGCGAGGTCAGGTTCGAATCTATTATCGCAGAGAACGCGCCAGAAAAGCCGCTGTCCACCGCGCGGATCGGCGGAGCGCCGTCCTTGAGCTCCTCGCGCACCCTCTCAAGTATCAGCACGTTCGCGTCCACGGCCATGCCGATGTTCAGGGCTATGCCCGCTATGCCCGGAAGCGTGAGGGTCGCGCCGAACAGCGCCATGCCCGCGAAGATCAGAAGTATGTTGAACGCCAAGGCCAGATCCGTGAACAGCCCGAACACGCCATAGGCCAGAAAGACGCTCACGAACACGAGCGCCATGCCGATAAGGCTCGCCTTCTCGCCCATGGCTATGCTGTCCGCGCCGAGGCCCGCGCCGACAGTCCGCTCCTCCACCACCGCGAGCTCGGCCGGAAGGGCGCCGGAACGGAGCTGCACCGAAAGCTCGTTCGCGCTCTGGGTCGTAAATCCGCCGGTGATCTGGCCCCGGCCGCCCAAAATCGCGTCGTTTATGCGCGGCGCGGAAATCAGCCGGCCGTCAAGGACTATCGCGAAGCGGCGGCCGACGTTCTCGCTCGTGAGCTTGGCGAAAGCCTTTGCCCCGGCGGCGTTGAACGTGGTGGTGACCGCAATCTCGCCCCCGTCGTAGGCGACGCGGGAATCGGTCAGGGTCTCGCCCGCGACCGCGGCGCGCTTCTTCATTATCACGCCGTCCACCACCATGTCGTCCACGGAAGGCCGGCCGGACTGCATGGCCTCCTCGTTCACCAGGTGGAAAGACATCTTCGCAGTCTTGCCGACAAGGCGCTTGACGTCCTCGGGACTCTCGACCCCGGGAATCTGCACCATTATGCGCCTGTCCCCCTGGCGCTGTATCGAAACCTCCTTGTTCCCGAGAGCGTCCACGCGGCGGCGGATAATCTCTATAGCGGCCGCCAGCGTCTCGGCGCGCATCCTGACTACGACCGAGTCGGGATAAGCCACGCGGAGGCCGGAGCCGTCGCGGGAAACAACGGCGTCGGGATCGAGGCGCGAAAGCCTGTTCCCAAACTCCCTGAAGTCGCCCGGATCCACAAGCGAAAAGCTCACCGTCCCCGCACCGCCGGAGATGCTCCTGTACGGCAGCACCTTGCCCTCGTCACCGCGCAGCGCCTGGCGCACAGAGCTCTTGAGCTCGGCATACTTTTCCCTCATCGCAGAATCGAGGTCGGCCTCCAGGAGTATGTACGCGCCGCCCTTGAGATCCAGGCCCAGGGAAATCCTGTTGCCCGCGACGGACTCGGGAAGCTTTGCCAGATACCTTTCGGGCAACAGCGTCGGCATGACCAAAACCACGCCCAAGACTAATACGAGCCCTATCATAAACGCCCGCAATTTGGATGTTTTCATTTGAAACCCCTTTGTCTTCGAGATGATACTAACTATCCTGTAGAAAATCAACGGTTTTTGTGATAGAATATAGCCAGATGAAAGCATCGAACCGGAAATCGAAATATGCGTTGATGGCCGCGGCGATTTTATCCGCTGGCGGGCTTGGCGCACAGGAGGCTAGGGAGAAAATAGAGCTCCCCGCCGCATACA